>JAFAEA010000293.1 GCA_023424355.1 Chloroflexota bacterium
CGGGGTGTGGCGCAGCCTGGTAGCGCGCGGCGTTTGGGACGCTGAGGTCGGAGGTTCGAATCCTCTCACCCCGACCGAGATCAAGAGAGCCGGTGGATTTGAATCCACCGGCTCTCTTGCCTTAATCCGGCACCGTTATCTGAACGGTATTGCGACTATCCGTAAAGCGATCGACCGAGACCTTCACCTCTAGCTCCCAATCACCGGAGCGAGGCAATGAGGTTTCTCCCATGTACTGACCGTTGTTCGGATTCAACTCATAGGTGCCGGAAATCGGCCCCAGGTTATCCGATGGCAGGAACCAGGAGAGTTCCAGCGGTGCGTCGACCTGAACTGGCGCCCCGGTTTCATCGCGAAGAACTGCGACGATGACAAGTGAATGGTCTGGCAATTTCGTGATCTTGAGATCGAGTGTGTGCGAATCATCGAGCTCCACCGAATCATCGAAGATCTTGGCGGCTGTTTCCGGAGCCTCGTAAGGCACCACAGGGTTCTGTTGCACCAGCAGGCCCGTAGCCACGACCACCAGAAGAATCAGGACCAGTTCCCCACTCACGATTCTTCGCAGCGTACCGAGGCTTGTGACGCCTCCAGGCACGAGGACGAATCGGTTGATCGCGGCCAGCACGAGGGTGACTGCCACGAGTCCAATTTTCACCATAAGCGTTGTGCCGTAGTTGGTGTTGAACAATGCTTCCCATGAGCGCAGAATCGTTACGCCCATCGCCAGTCCGCTGATGATCAAGGCGATGGCGATCCAGATCGCCATTCTCGAGAACCCGGCAACGATTGCGGTCGCGCGGTCCAGCGTGCTGAACGCATCGCCTTTCCATCGTCCCGTCAGTCCGAGCGAGAGGATGATGATACCTCCAAGCCAGAGGGCGCCAGCAATCACGTGAATTGCATCGCCAGGCAACATGACCCACGAAGGCGACTTACTGCGGGTGTGGCCGCTCAGAAGAAGCGTCATCAGCGATGCAGTGCTGATGATGCACACCATCAGGAACAGATCGCGGTCTCTCAGGTTGCCCCTACTCGCCAAAGACACGGCCACGAGCAGCGCAAACCCTGCACCAAGTGACCATGTGGTGTTGGAATCCAATTGCCGCATCCCATCGAACAAATCGCCGATGGACGACACCATCACTCCTCGTTGAACGATCGCGGCCAATGGGAACTCGAGTAGTAATCCGATAGCACCAACGAGCGCCGATCCACGAACAATTTTGGCGATCTGGGCCATGTCAGTTCGCGTTAGTAGCCAGCCAACCGCAAGTAATCCGAACGATGCCAACATACCGCCGTAGCTCATCGTTTTCGCGGCAGTGTTGGCCCATGTCACCCATTCTGGAGGGCCGGCATCAAGTTCAATCTCACCGAGGTCGGTCACATCACCAATGCTGAAGCTCAGCGTTCCAGCAATTGGATGGGAATCCGCAGAGATCACTCGCCACTGGAGGATGTAAGCTCCATCCTCCAATGGCGATTCAATCGGCACACGAACAGATTGACCGTCCGCCACGGCGTCCAACGCCAATGGTGGATCACTCTGACTATGGAGGACCATGCCGTCGTCGACCAAACCCACCGGCTCCGAGAACGTGAGCACGATCTCAGAAGGCGAAGAATCCAGATGTTCTCCGTCGGCAGGTGTGCCTTCGATGAACGAGGCATGCGCGCTCACACTTTGGGGCATGGCGCTGCCTATCAGCACTGTAAGGAGAAGGCCCACCCACAAGTGGGCCCTCCCTAGCAGACGAACGGCGGAACGATTAGTGAGCATTGTCTGCATCTGGTTCGGTGATTTCGATCACCGGCGCAGGCGATTCCAGATCGTCGGCATCCTCGCCATCCTTGGCGACTTCGATCCAGCCAGTCTCGCCTTCTTCACACTCCTGAATCACCGGGAACGCGATGCTTTCACCAGCGGCATCCTCAGGCAATGGCAAGCGCAGAGAGACGGTGGCATAGATACCGTTCTCAATTGGCTCATCTGCGGTGAATGTCACGATCGAAGTTCGTTCGGTGATTTCCTCGCCGTGGCTGCCAGCGATGGGAGTCGCCAAATCTTCCCTTTCGACTTCGATACTCCATCCCGGTGCAAACACCGGATTCACCGAAGCGAACTCCTCCGGGATCTGGAAGACCAGCGCCGTGGTTGGGGATTCTCCGCAGCCATGGCTGAAGCCAAAGGTCACAATTGCGGTACTGCCAGCCGCATAGGTATCGGCCTTCATACCAACATGCGCGGCTGCTGGCAGACTGCTGGCTGCCACCAATCCGATGGCTGCGGCCGCCACGCCGATGGATTTCAAGATTTTTTGCGCGATATTCATTTGCTATCTCCTGCCTATTCCCTCCCTTCGAGGGTGAGGCCTGGTTTGGAATTTCAGGGTTCCAGAACGGTGACCACCACCGATTCTGAAGGATCGACCGAGCAATCGAAGCGATATTCGCCCGGATTATCCAGCCGTAATGTATAGGATTGCCCGGGACCAACGACCCATGGGCCTGCGCGATGCGCGACGGTATCATCGTTCCGGATACTGATTTCCGGCAACTCACCGTCCTCGAAAACGATCTCCGTTGGGATCTCGATCGCGGAATCGATGGTGGCAACTTCAACGTGCTCCGAAGCACCAGCAGGGATCACGAATAGCATCCCGCCGGATTCTTCGCTATCGCCCAGACCGATGACCATGCCAGTTGCAATCAGCAGCATAACGGCCGCGATTGTCGCAAGGATCACCAATCGGCTTTTCGATTTTCGGTTTCGAAACACGTTCATCGTCAACACATTAGCACGCCGGCACGTGCCCGGTAACCCGGGCAGCAGTCCCAAAATCTGTCAGTTCAGGCGAATGTGGAAATGCGAGGTGGGGGATCATCTGGAACAACGGCTTCACCGTGGAGGATTTGCGGTACGCGCAAGATCACCTCGTCTCCCCTGGAAGACGAGCGCTCCATGAACTGTTGGGTTTCGACGATTCGATTGAAGGAGTCTGGCCCGAGCACATCTGGGCTCACACCGAAATCTACCTGCACCTCAATCTGGGAACATTGAGAGCAGATGGGAGTTCGTGGAGTTGAATCGTGGAGGGAATATGTTCCGGCCCGCGTGAAGACCTCTCGGGTGGATTTCATACCGGTAATCGTCTCGGAATCGCGACCGTAATACGGAACCCGATCGACTGAGTGGGATTCCGCCACCGTCACCAGACATACCATGGCAAGCAACACCGCCAGCAACTTGACGCTGCTGGTTACGAGTACTGACTCGTGATTACGAATGTGTGAGTTCGCCACGTACTTCTCCTCAACGTACTGAGTATCGGAGACGCAGCATCGCGTTGCCATACCCCTACGGGGTGAAATCGTGGCCAGAAGCATCGCATTCTTGTGCGAATTCTGTGAAAAGCAATCGGGCCCTGTGCAGTGCACAGAACTCGAAAATGTCCAGTAATAGAGAAGGATTAGCGGAAGTACCCAGTATCCCCAAAAAAGTGAGAATGAGAGCCAGTTCATGCGACTTCGACCTCTACCCGTCGTCGCCAATTTGTGCAAGACCCTGACAGTTTCTGAGTCATAGTTGCATCAAAATTTTCTGCTGGTCCCCGCTCGGAAACAAGGCCTGGCGGGGCTTCTGTTTGTGTCCCCATTTCGTCCGGGAACCTGCTGCTAGACTTTGATCTATCACGACGATCAATCGAGGGAGTGCAAAATGAACCGAAGAAGTCTTGTTGGGTTAGGATCTGCATTCGCCTTCTCCGGTCGCACTTCTTCGAGCGCACGTACTCAGACCGAATCCACCCTGGAAACGCTGCTCAACCAGGATCTCTGGACAGAGAGAGACAGCTACGATGCCTGTCACTATCTGATGGTCCCCATGCACGCCGCGTTCCGCAATCCGGGCGAGGCGACTCACGCCGAGCAGTTCATTGCCTTTATGGATCGATTCACCGCTGCATGAGCGCGCGGGGACTTTGGGGAAATCGGACTGCTCAATCGCTTCCAATATCTCGCCCTGGTAAGCCGGTATCTCCGGATAGGACCAGGCAATGATCAGCTTCTGGATCTCATGGTGTCCGAGCACAAGAGGCTCTATCTGGAGACGCCTCTTCCTCACTGGACAAAAGGTGAATTCCCGACCGTAAGAGAATCTATCGAGTGGAAGTTATCGGATCCCGACACCGAACGTGACTACTACACTGCGATTTTGGACACTGAGCGTTTCTGCCTCATGATCGGCGCAGATCTGCTGGCTTGTGTTGGCACGGGTGCGCCCGATCACCTGGTGGACGCGAGAGACCTTGGCGTGGACATGCTGCGCAAGCGCTCATATTGGGGAGTGAATGGCGAGTGGATGGTAGATGTAGGCGAGCTGTGGGATCACCCGGACCAGGCGTATGCCGGCTATCTCGAACCATCGGATAACATGGAGCCCAAACCCATACCCGGTCTTGCCAAGGATTCATCCCACGCACATCGGCTGCCAGTGTTTCTGGATGCATTCTTGCCAGCCGAAGATGCTGACCTTCGGGACGAAATCATCAGTATGCGAGAAGGTTTGGCGAAGCAACTGCTTGATCACTGTATGGTTCAGCCCGATGAGAGTTTCCGATCGATCCGGCTTACAAACTACCTGGATGGCCACAATGGGCTCTATCGTTGGGGTCATGCTACGCAGGGCGAGAACAACGGGTACCGGCCATACGAACTCTCCGGCACATTCAACCTTGGTTGGTGGTCGCTACTGTACAACGAAGAAATTCATGCAGCATATCGGGTGGCCGCCGACTGCCTTCCACTGACTCAGCAAGAGATCGATCTGTACGTCGGTCCAAATTCCACTCGAGAGAGCAACCCGCTCTTCATCTTGCCGAATGCATACGAACCTGGTGGGATGATGGAAACATGTATCAGGAGTGCACTCCTGATTTAGCCAAAGAATCCCCGCTGGGTAGTAATACCAACGAGCAGGGATTTCTTTACTCCAAAAGCCATTTGGCACGTTACTTTCCGGTTCAAAGCTGATTGTTTTGGACACCAGTGACTCAGAAAGAAAATAGCGTTAAACACAAAACCGGCTGATAACAGGCGTTGGAGCCCGTACCAGCCGGCTGTTGTGGTTTAGCGGGAGTAGTACTCAACCACGAGATGCTCGGCACAAATGACCGGAATCTCTTCGCGCGAAGGGATGGACTCGAAGCGAGCGCTCATCTTGTTCACATCGAAGGTCATGTACTTGGCAACTTCGCCACGTGGCAGCAGTTCGGCCTCGAAGAGTGGGCTCTTGCGGCTGCGCTCGCGCACGCTGATCACATCGCCTGGCTTCAGGCGCATGCTTGGGATGGTTGCCTTCTTGCCGTTGAGCATGAAGTGTCCATGGGTCACCATCTGGCGGGCGGCGTAGATGGTCGGTGCGAAACCGGCACGGAGCACGAGGGCATCCATGCGGCTCTCGAGAACCTGCATGAGGTTGTCACCGGTGGAACCCGGCATACGAGCGGCGGTCTTGTACGCACGTACAAGCTGCTTCTCGCTGATGTTGTACTGGAAACGAAGTCGCTGCTTCTCGAGCAGCTGCACACCGTAATCCGATGGGCGACGTCGTCGACCACGAGCAGCACCGTGCTGACCGGGAGGGGTCGGGCGCTTGCGCATACCGGCGGCGGCCTTCGGGGTGAGGGCTACGCCAAGGGCGCGGCTCTTCTTTACCTTTGGTCCTGTGAAATTCACTGACTCTTACTCCTATATGCGCACATTTCGGGGGCAAACTCTTATCTGCTTCCCCGATGTCATGATTCCCGGCACACCGGATTCGAAATCCGGCCATCGATTCTGGCGCAATTTCAGATTGCGATGTTTGGGCCAGGGCATGGCAAAACGACGAGGTCAACATTCCTCGCCGGGTTGAAAGTATAGCTTGCTATCGGGTTATGGTGCCAGTCTCACAGTGTGCCAGGAATCGTCTGCTTCACGCGTGAACAGAATGCGATCGTGTAATCGGTTCTCGCGCCCCTGCCAGAACTCAATTGAGGTTGGGCGAATGCGATATCCGCCCCAATGTTCGGGCCTCGGCACCGGAGCATCTTCCCCATATTGCCGTTCAAGTTCGTTCCATCGATCCCGAACGACGTCAGCCGATTCAACTTCAGCACTTTGATCGCTGGCGATGGCGCCGAACTGGCTACCTCGTGGACGAGATGCGAAATATTCGTCCGATTGCTCAGGCGAGACACGAGTAGCAACTCCGGTCCAGCGGACCTGGCGCTGCAGGCTCGGCCAGTAGAACAGCGCACACACATTCGGGTTGAGTTCTATCGCCTGCCCTTTGGCGCTTTCGTAGTTGGTGTAGAACACCAGACCCTCGTGATCGAAGGATTTCATCAGCACCGTGCGGGCCTGGGGCACGCCCTCAGGAGTAACTGTCGCCACCACCATCGCGTTGGCCTCTGCGATACTGGTATCCCGAACTTCATCGAACCAAAGCGAGAACTGTTCGATGGGATCGTGCAACACATCGCGGTCCCCAAGTGTGCCGAGTTCGTAGGACATTCGCATTTCAGCAACAGATTTCGCGTTCATGGCAGATTTTTGTACCCTGTTGGCATACTGACATCAGTTGATGTCTCTCGTGAGAATTGTACGTCAGTTTTGGAGGTTTGCGGATGCGGTCCACACTCGTTGTCTCGTTCTTGCTTGGTTTGATGTGGTTGGTACCTTCAACATCGGCACAAGCTACCTGCGAACTCACTCCCCTCACCTTGCCGCTTTTCGATGGCACCCCTGTTTCGGAGCTTGCGACTCCTGCCGCCACACCAGTTTCCGTTTCACTTGATGAAGAGGAAGCTCGCGAGGTGCTGGAGATGTACGTCGCTTGCACCAACACCGGCGATCCGACACTGGTATGGGCGATGTTCACGCCGCGCTGGTTCTCGGCCGAGTTCGCAGACTCTGAGGAGCACTATTTGCCAGCTTTTGAGTACGAAATCGCCACCGGGAACAACGAGGTAGTGAACCCTCTGGTTCTGGAATCAATCGACGAAATTGAGCCGCAGGAAGACGGACGCATCGCCGTGACGGCGACGTTCAGCAGCGGCAGTTCAAGCTGGACCGATCAACTGATCATCGCAAACATCGATGGTCAGTGGTTGATTGATGATGTGGTGCTGGTATCGCCAGAAGGCTGATTCCCCAGGAGTCGGTTCTGTTCGAGGTACGTACCTCGATAGCTATCGCGCACGAGATTTTTCAGCGTCAGCACGAAATCATCGTCTCCCCGACCTCCGCTGAGAAAGATCGGATAGTTGGACGCTCGCTGACTCCCAACGAGAGTGGCACCGAAAGGTGATCTGCGGACGGAGGCGAACTCGGTCCAGCGGCGGAATGGTCCTTTGCCGGTGCGAATTCCCGAGGTTGTCAGCAAATAGCTTGTCGGAATCGCGAGGAGCAGCCCGTAGAAGACGAGGAGTGGGAACATCAGCCACCAATGGGTGTGCCCAAGGATGGCGCCGATCAGCAGCACACTCATGCCCAACACAAACGATGTTGCCAGCATTTTCATGCGAGCCAGAACAGGCACAGGCACGGTAAGCAGCAGTTCGCCATCCGATCCTCCCGGTGACCAACCGACCATCAGAATCCAGGCGATGAGCGGCACGAATGGCAGCAAAGTAAATGCGGCTGTCACCATGTACTACATCCTTGGAATTCGATAGGACCGGGAACGCAACTACGCGCGGGAATAAATTCCCACTGGTTCATACTATACCCATTCGACTATGCGTTGAAATGACCGAAATATCAGGAATGTGGCGTGGCTAACGGCGTGCCGGCAGGTGTAGCCATCGGGTTCGCGTACAGTTCGCCGGCAGGTGCCGACTCCAGGACTCCTTCGGGGACCTCGACTCGCACGATACTGATCTCATTTTGCAGGTAGATCACGGTATCGTTGTGAACAAATCCCATCCAGGGGACGAATCCCCGGCCACGATATATGGCTTCAATCTCTTCGTACTCGCCCCAATATTGCACGGATAGTTGCCAGTCACCCGCCAGGTAACTCGCTGCGTCTGCACGTAAAAAACAACCGACGAGTCGCTTGTTTGGAGAAGGTCGATGGCAAAATCCATAGGTTTTCTCCCAAGTAGGGGTTTCCCACTCGCCGGGAACATCAGGCACGGCGTCAGCTGAATCAAGCTGATCAACGGCCATGGATTCTGGCTCGATGGTAAACGCTGCCATATCGCCGGAATCTGTATGTTCGCCACGCATCAGCATCAGCGTGCCATCTCCGTTGGCCGACGTGAAATCGATGGTTTTTAGGGGAACAAGCACTCGTTCGCCCGTTTCCAGGTTTTCGAGTTCGTTCCCCTGCTCATTCGGCCAGGCGATGAACTGCGCCCGATACAACCAGGGGTTGGTATCCGACGCATCACCATTGTTGAGGGGGATGACGATTAACAAGGCACCATCGGCGGAATCTGCAATGACTTCTGCATCCTTTCCGGGAACCAGATTAGTTTGCAGGGCCAGGTCGTAGCGAAGATCATTGTTCACAATCAGCGGTGTGGCGACGAGTATGGCGAGAAGCGCCAGACTGCCGACAATGATCATGACCCTTCGTTGCAGTGTCCTGTGATGATGCATGAAACCCTATTCTTCGTCATCTTCCTCTTCGTCCATCGATTCGAGCTCGTACTCGCCGCTGGCAACAACGGAGAGATCGCTCATGGCATCGAAGATACCGAAGGTGAGGTCTTCAAAATCGACTTCGCCGTGGACAAAGCTGACGAATGCCTCGGTCAGCTCGCGACCGATTTCGCGCGCAATCTGCTCCTGCTCGGCAGCAAGCTCATCGGCGTTCAAATCCCGTGTGGCAACTTCGTGTTCATGGTCATGGTCGTGATCGTGGTGATGGCTCATGTGGATTCTCCTTTGAAGTAGTTAAGGAAAGCTCCAACGCTTTCCTCATAGATTGTAGTGGCAATTGTCAACATTACACCGGCTTGTTAGCGTATCCTTTTCGCGGATTCTGCGTTCACTCAAGTATCCTAGGCAGGATCGGCGTTGACTCAGGCAGTAATCGCAACTCAGCATCGGAGCACAAGCATTGAACCAAATTGCCTTGCCAGCAACCGGTAATCCCTCAGTCTCCAAAAGTCAGCAAATTGCCCAGGCAATCACACTTGAACGCTTGCTTTGGCTCGGGCTGATCCTGGTGGCGATCTGGACCCGATTTTGGGATCTCGGATATCGCGCCCAGCATCACGATGAATCACTGCATTCCTATTACAGCTGGCTGTTTGGATCCGGCGAACGTGCCTATGTGCACCACCCTCTGATGCATGGACCCTTCCTGTTTCATGCCAACGCCCTGGTGTATAAGCTTTTTGGCGCATCCGATACCACCAGCAGATTGGTGCCCGCACTCTTCGGGGTAGCGATCGTAGCGATGCCCTGGCTGCTGCGTTCCAAGAACCTGCTCGGTCGCTGGGGAGCCCTGGCAGGAGGTTTCATGCTGCTGATTTCTCCCAGCATGCTCTACTACACCCGCTACATCCGTCACGATCCGTACATGGTGGCTGGATGTTTGCTGCTTGCAATCGCAATTTTCCGCTATCTCGAGAAGCCAGAACGCAAGTGGATCATTACAGCGTTCGCCAGTGTTGGATTCCTGCTCACCAACCACGAATTGGTGTTGGCCACCTTCCTGATTATGGTGGTGATTCTGTGGGGATCACTGCTCCTCACCCATCTGCGACCGCTCATCCCGGTTCACGTGGTCGCCCTCGGGTTGCTGGCAATCTCCGCCTCGATGTGGATGAGCCACGAGTTCCCGCCCATTCCTTGGAGTCGACCTGCCACAAGCGCCCTGACGGGCGACCAATTCGTCACCTTCATGAAAGTCGGTGGCCCAGTCATCCTGGCGTTCATCGGCATCCTCATCGCAATCGCGGCGATCAAGCGCATTGAAATCGCAGCGGGAGTCAGCCTATTGCTCGGAGTGATCGGTATTGGCTGGTTGTTCTTTGCCGATCGATACATTCCTGCGGTGCCGGATTGGTCCGGCATCACCGAGGATCAAACCAATACATTTCTGACTACATCGGAGTTTTACTGGGCAGTCTTCCAACATCCGTTAGTGCAGGCTGCACTGGTGATCGGCGCGATATTTATCATCGGCTGCTTTGTCACCGTGCGCTGGATGCTTCAGGACAAGCCAGAAGACATCGATGGCATCGACTATGTCCTCGGTGATTCCCGGCCGAATAGCGTGGCCTACGGGGTGATGCATGCCTTGCGTGATCCTGCCGGTTTGGCCATTGGTGCGTTCGTCGCCATCGCCATCTGGGTGGTGCTATTCACCACGTTCTTTAGCAATCCGGCAGGTATCGGCACGGGTACCTATGAAACCAATGGCACCCTCCTCTACTGGCTGGGTCAACACGATGTGCAACGTGGCGAACAGCCGTGGTTCTACTTCATCATTCTTGGCTTGCAATACGAGTGGCTCACGGTAACGCTGGCAGCAGCAGGTTCAGTGCTGTTGGCCTGGCGCCTGATTCGCTGGATCACTGGCGGTGGCTCCGGAAGCAATCTGATTTGGAACCTTTTCATCGTCGGTTGGTTTGCCGGCATGTTCCTCGTTGTGAGCTGGGCCGGCGAAAAAATGCCCTGGCTCATCATGCACATCGTGCTTCCTGCCGCACTTGTCGCGGCCTGGGTCATCAATACTGTCGTTGAGGGTGCCATCGCCTGGTATCGCGAACATGAAACCCCAAGTACCGGCATTGGCAAGTACGGCTCGTATGCGCTCGGAATCGGCCTGATTGCTCTGGCATTCAGCTGGTTCTTCCTCTCGGCCCGACTCACCTGGGGCGAATGGGTGTCGCTTGATAACGGCCTCTGGACGCGTACGATTGCCGATGCTGCCCTGAACGACTGGTGGAAGCTGGCATTGCCGCCACTCATCGCAATGTTCGCTATCGCGATTGCCATTTGGCTGATCGGTCCGCGACGAACCGCCTACTCCACTTTGGCGGCAGCAATCGGCATCATGTGCCTGTTCCAGGTACATGCAGGATTCCGCACATCGTTTATCGATGGCGATCTCGCGGTAGACACGCTGATCTACAACACCATCAGCTCGGATATGACCCAGTTCACCTCTGATATGTCCGATCTCAGCATGGTGCTCTACGGGGATAACTCCATCACGATTGCCTACGATCAGTGCAAGATGCAGTGGCCAACCAACTGGTATCTGAACAAAGACGAGTTCCCCAATGCGACATTCACTTCGTACATGTCCATCGACAATCCGGATGTGATTCTGGTGGCGCAGGATAGCCAGGGTTGTAGTTGGCCAGACAAAATCCCCGGCTACACCCCGCAGATCTACAGTCTGCGTGTACATGAAACCGAATCGACTGCGTATCGCATGTTCGCGATTGCCCCGGAGCTTCCGCCGTCGAAATCGGCGTGGAAGTATGCCGAGAATCCACACGATCTCGCCGCGGTGATCCGCTCGATCGGCTCCAGCATGCAGTTCGCAACTACCCCTGAAGGTCAGCAGAAGGTGTTCCGACAGGTTATGTTCCGCGATCAGTCGTCTGAACAAACCGTCTACTACATGACCGTGTGGGTGAGAAACGATCTTCTCCCGCAGTACAACGACATTCGATATGGAGAGAATCTTCCATGAGCGACGTGCAACCACGCTCTCCCCTCGACAAGCAGATAGCCATTCCGGGTTGGTTTGGGCTCACGGCGATCGGGATTCTGATCTTCGCAAGCTTCCTCCGACTGTTTAGGCTGGATTCGTATCTGCTCAATGTTCGGGAAGCTCACTGGGCGTACGATGCCTGGAATCTCTATTTCGGCCGACCACTCCCGGCCGGTGAGCAGTTGCCGGATTCGGCACCGTTCATGTTGATCTGGAATGCCTTCTCGTTCTTCCTGTTCGGTGTTACCGATGCCACGGCCCGACTGGGTTCGGCCGTATTGGGTATTGGCATGATCGGGTTGATCTTTCTGCTGAAACCGTTTCTCTCAAAGTTCCAGATGGTTGCCATGGCCGGCATTCTGGCGATTTCCCCGACCGTCGTGTTCGCTAGCCGAACGGTAGAACCCGGGATCGCGGCAGCTTTCTTTGCAGTTTTGATCCTGGTGACGCTCGTCCGCACGGGAACTGCGCCAGCCGGGCAGCACGGCTGGGCGATCGCCCTTGGCTTCGCCATCGCCGGGCTCTATAGCACCGGTCCGCTTGGCGTCACCACGCTTCTGGCACTGGGGCTGGGTTTGTTTGCTGCATCCCTGCAGGATCGAACCCAAACCGGAGCCATCGGCCCGGCCATGAAGAGAATTGGAAGCGATCGGGATACCTGGCTCTGGATGCTGGGCAGCCTCGTCATTGGCCTTGTTCTCCTGTTCTCGCGAATGTTCAGCCACTTCAGCAGTCTCGCTGGAATCGGCACCACTATCAGCGATTGGGTAGACGTGATGTTCCGCGGCGCGGGCACCGTGCCGGCGATGTTCTACTTCTGGTCGCTACTGCTCTATGAACTATTTGCCGTCATCATCGCCATCGTCACCGCGGCGATGTCTCGCAAGGCGGCTCTGCGGAATGAGGCTCCGGAGCAGACGATCGCTCCCCTGCTCTACGTAGTTTGGTTCGCGGCGGCATTGCTCATGCACACGGCTGCTTCTACACGCGATACCGGCAGCGCGGTTCTGGTGGCCCTACCGGTGCTACTCCTCGCGGGAACCGGACTCGGTGCCGCACTCAGCACCATGCAGAAAAATCTCAATTGGCAAATGTATCTGGCACCTGCGGTTGGCGTCCTGTTGGTCGCGTTTAGCCTTCAATCCACCATCGGACTCGCCTTTGTGCGAGGTGAATCCGGCAACGAACCGCTCGCCAAAGATGTGCCCACAGAAGCAACCAGCGGATTTATCGATCAGGCAATGCGGCTCTCTCGTGATCTCTCTGTCGATCAGATGACCCATCGGGATCCCACCGGCAGATTTGGACTTGTCATCCAGACGACTCCCGAATACGAAT
>JAFAEA010000296.1 GCA_023424355.1 Chloroflexota bacterium
GCCATGGCCAGGCCGGGAAGGGTCTTGTCGCACGCGCCGAGCGCGATGATGCCATCGAACATGTGGCCCCGGCCGACGAGCTCAACGGAATCCGCGATCACCTCGCGCGAGACGAGCGAGGTTTTCATACCCTCGGTGCCCATGGTGACGCCATCGGAAATTGCGACGGTATTGAACTCCATTGGTGTTCCGCCCGCCGCACGCACACCTTCCTTCACCTTCTTGGCGAGACGCCGCAGGTTGTAATTGCATGGCATGGTTTCGATCCAGGTGTTGGCGATACCGATGATGGGCTTGCGCAGATCATCATCGTTGAAGCCGATCGCCTTCATCATGGCGCGGGCACCGGCCCGGGATTTGCCATCGTACAAGGTCTTGCTTTGCTGGCGGAGATCGTCAGTCGTTTGCTGGTCGGTCATGGAATCCTCCGTTTTTGCTGACTGTGCGTGAAAAACACAGTGGCGCTGTACACAAGGAGTGCACAGCGCCGTGCTGCCTCTATCTTTGAGCCGAACTGTGGATAAATCAACCCACCGGTGTCGCCCCCGGCGTCGCTCCCGGGGTAGCGTCCGGCATTTCCTGCACCGGAGGGAGCTTGCAAACAGGCGTATCCGGGTTCAAAACGATATCCGGGTCGGCAAAGGTCGGTTCGCGGAACATATTTGTCCCTCGCTCCCATGCGTATGCGAGGCTGATGAGTTTGGTATCGCTCCAGGCGGTGCCCATAAAGCTGAGCCCGACAGGCAATCCATGCGCCAGGCCGGCTGGCACGGTGATGATGGGATAGCCGGCCGTGGCGGTGAGTCCGCTGGCGGCACCCATAAACTTCTCGCCATTGGCGAGATCAGTTTGTGATGCTGGCGAAAAGGTGGGAGCAATCAAGGCATCGAGTTTGTGCTTCTTGAGCACGGCATCGATCCCCTCCTTCTGGCTCAAGCGCATAAGTCGCTTGTGGAGCTTCTCCATTTCTTCGGCATCATCATCGCTGGTGGCTTCGCTCATCTCGAAGATGTTCTGGCTGAAGTAGCGGAGCTCCTCATCGGCATGCTCGTTGTTGAAGGCGATGAGATCGGCGAGCGAGGTGACTTCCGGATCACCACGTTCCTCCAGGTAGGCATTGAGATCGCGTTTGAACTCATAGACCATACGATCGAATGAGCCTGGTACCTCATTGAGCTCATCAGCAGTGGGGATATCGGTCTCCATGACGATCTCCGCACCCATCGATTTCAGCGATTCCAGTGCTCCCGCGAAAATGGCGTCCGTTTTCTCGCTATATCCAACGAAGCCGAAATTGGATGGAACTCCAAGCCGGGCTCCTTCCAGTGAAAACTGATCAAGCGCATCCGAGAAGCTCTCGTTGATGTGCGACTCGCTCGCGACAGTGGCGTCATCGCGTTCGTCCACGCCTTTCAACGCATCCATGGTGATGGCGACATCGGCGACCGATTTCGCGAGAATCCCCACTGAATCCTGCGTGTGGCTTATCGGAATCACGCCGGCACGGCTGGTGAATCCAACGGTCGGCTTGTACCCCACCACGCCACAGACACTCGCCGGACTCACCACTGAGCCATTGGTCTCGGTGCCGAGTGCCACCAGCGAGAGGCTCGCAGCGATGGCAACTGCCGATCCAGACGAGGATCCGCTGGGGTTACGAGTCAGCGAATACGGATTCTTCGTGACACCGCCACGTCCACTCCAGCCACTGCTGCTCTGGAAACCTCGCATATTGGCCCATTCAGAAAGATTCGTTTTGCCCAAAATCACGGCACCGGCTTCGCGCAGCCGTGCAACCACGGTGGAATCCTGCGAAGGCGTAGAGTCCATGAGTGCCAGCGAACCGGCAGTGGTGTGCATGTTATCTGCAGTGTCGATGTTGTCTTTGAGCAGAATCGGTACGCCATGGAGCAACCCGCGCACATTTCCGGTTTCTCGCTCGGTGTCCAGTTCCGCTGCAATACTAAGAGCATCCGGATTAACTTCGAGTACGGCGTTCAGCATCGGACCATCAGCATCCAGGGCGGCAATCCGATCGAGATACATTTGCGTCAAATCGGCCGATGTATATGCCCCTTCGCTCATTAGGCGAGCGGCAGTGGAAATGGTCATGGTAGCAAGCTCCGGGAATGGAGCTTCCACGACTTGCGGAGTCGCATCCTGGGCATGGGCGGCATGCAAAACCGATGCGGCCGAGGCCGCGATGCCAGAAGCTACGATTGATCGACGCGACATTTCGTTACCTTTTTCTCTGGTCATTGTTCCTCCTCGCATCACAACGGTGAATCCAGTGTACAGAAACGTGTGTGAGCGAGATCACAATCGCTATACTTGGAGAGGGCAACACAATGCCGTTTACTTCTCGTTACACAAGAAAGACCTCACATGGGCCTTGGCGAACTGCTGATCAATCTCCTCTATCTTTACAGCCTGATTCTGGTGGCACGTGCCCTCATGAGCTGGTTCGATCCCGGATTTCGTAGTGCCATCGGCAAAGTGGTGTATCAAATCACCGAGCCAGTGGTAGAACCTATCCGTCGCGTAATGCCACCGATGGGCGGTTTGGATCTCTCGATTATGGTTGCGGTATTTCTCTGTATCATTCTGCAGCGATTGGTTGCTTCGGCACTGTAATTCAGCATGAAGGTCCAGAAATTGGCCGTTCACCACTAGACCGACCGACGAAAATCTCTTACAGTGAACAGGTAATGTGGTTGCAGGTGTGCCTGCCGACCCATGCTGTGAATCACTATCGTGCCAGGGGTGGCGCGGAGATACCAAACAACGGAGCGTATTATGCTTTTCAGGCTGCTACTCTTGCTCAATATCCTCGGCCTTTCGGTCGGCCCAGATGCCCGCGATGAAGATGAAATGGGTGGCAAGGCGTTCGGCAGTGTGGTGCAGATTTTCACCGCCATCGGTCTGATTGTATTGATCGTACTGGTTGTGCTCGGAATCATGTCGCTCACCGGCTCCTTTGATCTCGAACACTTCGATCCGACGACCTAGTTCAAAACAAGATCTGAATTCAGACAAAACGATCCGGCGATATACTTCGCCGGATCGTTTTGGTTTACTCGTGAATTTGGAATCCGATGAGTTCCATCAGCCGGATGGCATTGGAAGAAGTGGCGATACCCGGCCGAAGTTGGTAATCGAACGTCATATCCGGCTCGCCATTCACACGCGTGAACTGCTCGGCAAAATGCGCCGGTATGGCGATCTGCTCCAGATCCGTGCCCTCAATCAGCTCGAGATCGTGACTGGAAACAGCACCGATGGCGTTCATGCCACCCAACAGTTGCAGAATGTGACGCGAGGCGATCTGTCGCTCGGCGGTATTTGTGCCTTGCAGGATCTCATCCAGCAAAAAGAGCGCCATGCGATCGTCATCCTGTTCAATAAGATCGATCACTGACTTGAGCCGCAGAAGTTCGGCCATGAAGAAACTCACCCCGTGGGCAAGTGAATCCTCCACGCGCATGCAGCTAGCAATCCTCAGTGGCGGAATCACAAATGTCTGTGCACAAACACTCGCACCGGCTTGAGCAAGCACTGCATTTGTGCCGATGGCCCGGAGCAATGTGCTCTTGCCACTCATATTTGAACCGGTGACGAACAGGAACCTTCCGCGCGGACCGATTGCGACATCGTTGGCCACGGCGATATTCTCAGCAAGCAGCGGATGTGCCATGTGTTTTGCGAGGAGATGTTCGGCGTCTGGCTTGATATCGGCCATCGCCCAATCCGGATGGTCGTGCGTGAGTACCGAGAGTGCGGCCAGCGACTCCCATTCACCCATGGCATCCAACCAGGCAGCCACCTGGTCACCATGTTCGCCTCGCCATGCCTCCAGCCGGTTGAGCACATTTACATCCCACATCAACAACATTTGCAGCGGGAAGTAGAGCATCGATCCGGGGGGAATCGAGAAGTTGACGATGGAGCCGAGCCGTCCCATCGCCTGCGCGGCACCATCCAGATTCGCATCCAGTTCACGCAGATACGCCGAATTGGCGGGCTTTCGCGCCATGAGGGCCATGATGCGACGCGAGGATCCCACGGCTTCGCGCATGGGTACAACGGATTGCACAGCGTCGGCTGCAGGCCTGGCGAGAAGTGAGAATATCACCAAATTGAAAAGCATCGGGAGCAGCACGATTCCCCACGGCAAGTCGGTCACCGCAACCAGCACAATAGCCGCCAACACCAGAATCGGTCCGATAATTCCAAGCCAGCGCATCCAGAGGCGCGGCCGCAACCAATCGGTACCAGACGCCCACTCCACCAACGGCTGAGAATGAGGCACGCCTTCGTTCGAAGTACCCACCGCCTCGACATTCTGGCGAAGATCGAGTTCCGATGAGAGCTCGAGAATCGCCATCTGGCGTTCAGGCAGGTTTGAGAGTTCCTGATCGGTGAGCAATGCCTTGTAGAGGGCGTTCCAGCCGTGTTCCGTGACGGGCGTACCGGTACGTTGGGCAATACTCGCGCGGCCGACGATGTTGAGATCGCGCGCGTATGGATGCTCTGGGGATACCTCAGTATCCGGTGGGAGGGAAACCTCATCCCAATCATGGTTGAATCGCGCGAGTGAACGGCGATTCACCTCCTCCATTGAGGCAAAGAGATCCCGCCGGAGACCCATCTGACGCTGTTGGAGTGCAAGACCGAGGAACGCGAAGCCACCGAAAACGATCATGATCTGCCAGATTGCGCCGGAATCCTGCCATTCCTGCCAAAGGCCAATGATGGTGACGATGGCAGCCACGAGCCGAAAGTTCCCGAATTGACTCCACAACTTGTGAAACTGTTCTCGAGATTTTTCAGCAGCCGCCTGCCTGCTTGCATATTCTTCAGCGATGGATTGGGACAATCAGCTACTCCTGTTTCTGGTCGACTTTGCCGTTGGTTATGATACCGTGCGAAAACACCAAAGAGCCGACAGCATTGTCGGCTCTCTGAGCAAGATTTCTGGTTTTGCTGATTGTTACTTCCAGCCGTCCAACATCTTCTTCACTTCATCGCGATGGGTTGTTTCATCGTTGATCATGTCTTCGAGCTGAACCACGAGTGCGGTTTCGCCGAGAGCATCGGCCTGATCGCGACGGACCTTGTAGTTCTCTACCGTCTCGGCTTCAGCCTCGTAGATGTACTCAAGCATCTGGCGGGCATCATTACTCTGCTTCACCGGCTTTGGCTCAACCGCAGGCTCGCCGCCAAGCGAACTGATTTTATCGGCCAGGTACTGGGCATGTCGCTGCTCATCCGGAATTTCGGATTGCAGGAACTCAACCAACTGCGGTCGGTACGGACCGGTTACCTTCGCCGAGTATGTGAGATAGCTGATAACGGCGTTGTACTCGCCAGAGAGGTCCTCGTTGAGACCCTTGATGAGCTGCTTCATTGTGACTTTGGTCTTCTCTGCCATGGTGGAACTTTCCTTTCGCTTACAGGGCATATTCCTCTACGGTGAGTTGACGCAGTTTGCATGCCATCGTTAACAGGCGATTTCCCCGGGAAAGAATGCTATGATAGTGCGTAATTACGTAGTAGCCAAGCCTGGAGAAACAAGATATGGCAGCCAAGAAAGACAAGGGTGGGATCGAGAGCTTGCGGACAGATATTCAGGCTCTTTCGGATGCGTTCTACACATTCAAAAACGCCATGCTCACCGATGCCGCGCTCGTGCAGGCCGAACAGCAGCAAATGGAGGTTCGCCTGGCGGATGGTGCTGAGTTCGCCAGCGTGAGCGAAGCGGATCTCACCGAAGGGGCATCGCTCATGGCCGCAATCGGGCATCCGCAGCGATTGCGGATGACGGTAATGCTGGCGCAGAATCCGGTGTCAGTCAACGAAATCGTGCAGTCCCTTGGCCTCAAGACCACCGGTGCCGCCTATCACCACCTGAATGTGCTCACCCAGCATGGAATCGCCGAACAGCCACAGCGTGGAACCTTTGCGCTGACTGCGGCATATGCTCCCCGCGTGCTACAGATGCTGGAGGCACTCTTTGGCATTACCGCCGCGACTCCAGAAGATGACAGCGAAGAAAAATCGGGCAAGAAAAAGAAGAATAAGGGCTAGATGCGGGCAGCGATGCGAATAGCCAATTCGGCGATGATTCGGTTCTCGTCGTTCAGGGATTCGGCGAGGGTACGCGGATCCCATTCGTCGCCCACGAGCGAATCCGCTCCATAGACGAACTGATAGAACCCGACACCACGAAAGCTGGCGACAGCTGCGGTTGAGGCGCATTCCATTTCGACCACACCGCAGCCGGACTCAATCCGTTTCTGCATAGTGTCGCGGGTTTCGCGGTAAATGGCGTCTGTTGTCCATGTCCTGGTGGTATGGAACGGCACGTCCATTTCCGTGAGGAGTTCCGCCAGTCGGGTCCAGCTGGGAACTTCGATCGTATCCGCGGCGGGAACGTAATGATAGCTCACGCCCTCATCGCGCCAGGCAGCGGTCGGCAGCACGATCGCGCCCTCCCCCACTTCATGATCGAGCGTGCCACAGGAGCCGAAGAAGAGGAACTTCTTGCCTCCCATCGCGATCACTTCTTCCATGATGCCGGCGGATGCGGCTCCACCGATGGTGGAGAGATACAGCCCGATGCGTTCACCATGGGCCTCGATGACGTAGATCGGGATGGTGAGGGCCGAGGTATTGATGCTGCCCACCTGCTCATGCGGAGTCATCTCCAGAATCGCTTCGAGCTTGGTGCGGGAATACGTGGCCAGCACGACATCTGGAAAATTCGGGACGGGCGCAATGAGATCCCTCGCCCGAAGTACTTCGGGCGAGGTGACATCGAACGTATTCTCGGTCGGCATCAGGGAAACTCCTAGGCGGTGCGAGCTGCCTCGGCCATGGCAGCGCGCTTCTTCTGCTTCTGGCGCTCATCCTGGGTGAGGAATCGCTTGCGCAGGCGCAGTGCCTTCGGCGTTACTTCCAACAGCTCGTCATCCTGCAGGAAATCGAGACTCTGTTCGAGGCTGAGAATGGTTGGCGGTGTCAGCTTGGTGGCAATATCGGCGGTGCTGGAGCGCATGTTGGTAAGTTTCTTGGCACGGCAGATGTTGACGGCGAGGTCGTCTGGTCGCGGGTTCTGACCCACGATCATGCCTTCATACACTTCAGTACCGGCTTCGACGAAGGTGATACCGCGCTCCTGAGCATTGGCAATACCGTTTGCCAGCACGGTGCCAGTTTCGCTGGCAACAAGTGCGCCACTGCGAGACGACTGGATGGTTCCCATCCATGGCTGGAAATCGATGAGACGGCTACCCATAACGGCATTGCCCTGGGTCGAGGTCAGCATCGCGTTGCGCAAACCGATAAGTCCACGAGTCGGGATGGCGAACTCGAGGCGCACGGATCCGCGACCATCGTTCACCAGATCGAGCATGCGCGCCTTGCGAGCACCGGTCAGTTCGGTAACCGCACCAACAAATGCTTCCGGAACATCTACCACCAGATGTTCGATCGGCTCCATCACCTCGCCAGTCTCTTCATCCTTGCGAGTCACCACTTCTGGTCGACTCACCTGGAACTCAAAACCTTCGCGACGCATGGTTTCGATGAGAACGGAGATGTGAAGCTCACCGCGGCCAGCAACAGAGAAGACATCCGGCTGATCGGTAGGTTCTACGCGCAGCGAGAGATTGATCTCGAGCTCGCGCTCGAGTCGATCCTTCAATTGGCGGCTGGTGGAGTAATCGCCATCGCGTCCGCTGAACGGCGACGTGTTTACGCCGAAGGTCAATTTAAGGGTTGGCTCTTCGATGGCCACTTCTGGCATGGCTTCAACATGCTCGGGATCGCAGATGGTGCTACCGATCTTGGCATCGGAGAAACCGGTCATGGCGATCAACTCACCTGCTTCGGCGCGCTCGACCTCCTTACGACCAAGCCCTTCGAACGACATGATGGAGTTCACCTTCTGTCGTGTTTCCTGCACATCACCACCGGTGATGGTCATGGAATCGCCGGAATTGATGGCACCACGATTGATGCGGCCAATAACGATACGTCCCTTGTGGGAGTCGTAATCCAGCGTGGTTACCTGCATTTGGAACGGAGCCTCAACATCGGCTTCCGGACCAGGGATCACATCGATAACGGTGTCCAGCAGCGGGCGGAGATCGTCTTCGAGGGCATCTGGGGAGAATCCGGCGCGTCCGGCGCGTCCGATCGCGTACAGCGTGGGGAACTCCAACTGGCTTTCATCGATCGCGAGATCGAGGAAAAGGTCCATCACCAGTTCCTGCACTTCTTCGATGCGGGCGTTGGAACGGTCGATCTTATTGATCACCACGATCGGCTTGAGGCCAATCTGCAATGCACGCTGAAGCACGGTACGCGTCTGCGGCATCGGCCCTTCGGCAGAATCGACGAGCAAGATACAGCCATCGGCCATATTGAGCACGCGCTCGACCTCGCCGCCGAAATCGGCGTGACCTGGGGTATCGATAACATTGATCTTGGTATCGCCATAGCGAATGGCGGTGTTCTTGGAAAGAATGGTGATACCGCGCTCGCGCTCGAGATCATTGCTATCCATAATGAGATCGCCAGCAGCATCTGGATCACGGAAGATGTGGCTCTGCTTGAGCAGGCCATCGACGAGGGTGGTTTTGCCGTGATCGACGTGGGCGATAATCGCGACGTTGCGAATGTCATTACGACGGGTGGAAACAGCGTTGGTCATGTACGTTCGGGGCTCCCGGATTGTTGAGTGGATGAGAGCGCATGCCCTCTAATACTCCGAGGCCCAAAAAACGACCCGTGCAGCGTGCCCGGGTCACAGATCAGGCGCTCTGTAACTTCATTCAGAATAACATATAGCGCGGAACCACTTTGCTGGGGTTTCGTTAAGCTTACAGCCAACATGTGGTCTGGATGGATCACGATGTTCCGGCGACCTCGGGGGGAACAACTATGAGAATCGCGCTTCGACTCTTACTGCTAATGAGTTTGGCAGGCATTCTTCCGGCCTCCACTGTATCGGCCCAGTCTTCAGACGGAAGTTATCTCACCACACTCAACGAGATCGATGAAAGCTACATGCAAATGGTGGCGGATCCGGATTACCTGGATTCAATCGAAGACGGGCGAGTTTCGGTTCCTGTTTTGATCAGTGTGCTATTTGTCACCGATTCAGAAGAGCAGGCTCAGGATCTGTTCGGCGACATCTCCAGCCTGGGTGATTCTGACGTTTCCGCGCCGACTGAATCGCTCGACGATGTGGGCGACGAAGCGGTGCTGATTTTCCCATCGGAGGACGATGATGTGACCCAGGTAGTGGTGGCGCGGGATGGCGACGTTTTCTTGATGATTTCTGCTGCCGCCTGGCCCGAGGATTCCTCCACGCCGGTCGATGTGGCTCGTCACATTCTGGAGAACGGCTCCAGCGATGAGCCGTATGAGGTTTCGGAAGGTGGAGAGGTCAGCGGTGGCTGGTCGACTGCGTTCCCGACTTCAGGCGATTTCGAGGAGTTAGACGAACTCGAGTTCGCTCCAATCACTCAGTGGCCTGGAATCCCGGTGGCCCAACCAGTGAGTCGCCCGCAACGCGCAACCCCGGCTGCGGCAATCGTTGAATCTCAACCGCAAATGCAGCCAATGTCCATGCTCACCCAAAACTACATCGATATGAGTAATGAAGGCGTGGAGTCGGATTCGCTGCCGCAAATCGTCTTGATTACTGTGCAGGAATTCGATTCGCCGGAATCGGCCGAGATCGCATTCGCATCCATGTCCGAAGGTGGGCCAGATCAAACTGGCATGACCATCGAGCCGATTGAGAATCTTGGCGACGAGGCCGTGTTTGTTAATCAGGAAGATCAGGCTGGCGACCACGGTGCCACCACGATTGCTCGAGACGAGAACGTAATTGTGATGGCCTTTGTAACTGGCGCTCCCGCAGAACTCGATATCTCGAAGGATATCGTCACGCATATCATTGAA
>JAFAEA010000301.1 GCA_023424355.1 Chloroflexota bacterium
TGATCGATGCGGGAATCCCCCGCTGCTGGAACTCGGTGAAGAACACCCGAACCAGATCAGACGGACTGGCGATGTCCTCCTCGCTCTCGATGAAATCAATCATGGCCGATTGCGCATAGGTGCCGATCGCTCTCTGTGCGACCGCCACCGCGATTTCGCGTTTGCTTTTGAAGTACGAGTAGATTGCACCCGTCGAGAGTCCTGATGCTTCGATGATGTCACCCATCGATGTGCCCTGGAATCCACGGCTGGCAAAGCACGTAGTTGCGGCATCGAGGATTTCCTCGCGTCTGCCTTCCTTGTGTTCAACGGTAACTCTCGGCATTTTTGTCCCTCTTGGTAGCGCACTTTTCTTACATGATATTATAAAGAACGAACATTCGTTTTTAGAGAATGTGCCGCTATTACGATGGAGAATTTCAAAATGGAATCAGATACACATCGCCGACGACCACACGCAATAGCTGTCGCAGTCGGGATCGCTTTCATTGTCGCTTTGATCGTTATGGCGTTTTCGTGGCCAGGAATTGTTGCCGAGCCGCGAGACAGTCCGGTCGCGATTGCTGGCCCAGAAGAGCAAACAGGACAAATGATGGCGGAGATAGAGGAATCCAGCGATGGCAACCTCGAGATCACGCAGGTGGCGAATCGGGACGAAGCAATCCGCGCGATTCAGGAACGCGAGGTCTATGGAGCGATCGTCATTGGTGAATCACCTGAGGTATTGATCGCGACCGCTGCGAATCTCGCTATCGCTCCGATGCTCTCTGCAATGGCAGGATCGCTGCAAGCGCAGCTTCCTGAAGGCGCACCGCAGGTTGTAGTGACAGATGTGGTGCCATTTCTCGATGACGATCCTCGCGGATCCGGACTCACCGCCGCCACCCTCCCCCTGATTCTGGGCGGCCTACTCGGCGGAGTGGCAATTTCGGCGACAGCCAAAGGCTGGAAGAATCGCGGTGTTGCTCTCGTGACGTACGCACTGAGTGCAGCACTCCTCTTGACTCTCATTCTGCAAGGATGGTGGGGAGTTCTCGGCGGCAACTGGTTACTCAATACACTCACATTCACTGCCAGTCTGTTGACGATCGGCGCATTTGTCGTTGGGTCAGTTTCACTACTGGGCAATGCCGGACTCGCCTTGGGTCCTGTGATTTTCATGCTCTTCGCCAACCCTATTAGCGGAGTCGGGGTGCCGAAGGAATTCCTGCCATCACCATGGGGAACGATCGGTCAGCTCTTACCGCCTGCCGCTGGTGCCAATTTGCTTCGCAGCAATAGCTACTTTCCGGATGCAAGCACACTTGTGCCATGGCTCGTGCTCATTGCATGGGCGGCCATTGGATTCGGCATGATGATTCTGGGAGATCGTCGCTCAAACGACGCCTAGTGATGGTGAGCCGGAGGTATTGATGACGGCGGCGGAGTCATTGTGCTCCGCTGCCCGAATTTGTTCTCGGTACCATTCAGCAATCGCTTGATATTGCTTCGGTGCTGGAAGACGATGATGACTCCGATACCTACGACACCCGCAGCCCACCAGCCTGGAACGATATCCATAAATGCCAGAATCACAAGGATGGTGGGGCCGAGCAGTGCGGTGAGAATCGATGCGAGTGATACATAGCGCGTCACCGCAACAACGCAGATGACAAAGATGAGGAAGAGGAACAGTAATGGGAACATGGCAACTGCTGCGCCACCACCCGTGGCCATTCCCTTTCCGCCCTTCATGCGAATGTATGGGGACCAGCAGTGACCCGCAGTTGCGGCCACGGCCGCCAATGCGACCGCCCAATCCGGTAGATCCATCCACCGGGCAAGCACAACTGGAAGCACACCCTTACCGAAATCGAGCAGGAAAATGGCGATGGCGATTCGCCATCCCAGCACACGCAAGGAGTTCGTGGTGCCGGTGGCACCACTTCCTGACTGCCGAACGTCAACACCTTTGAGCCACTTGCCTAATACCAATCCCCACGGCACCGCCGCGAAGAAGAATGCCGCCAATGCGAGTGCGATGGAGATGAAGATATCCATGGCTAGAAGTCCTCGTGTCTATCCCGGAAACTCATTCGAATCGGTGTGCCATTGAAACCAAATGCGTTGCGAAGCTCGTTCTCAAGATACCGCCGATACGTAAAGTGTATCTGTTTCGGATCGTTCGTGAAGAAAATGAATGTCGGAGGCTCAACATCGGCCTGGGTGGCGTAGTAGAACTTGATCCATTTACCGGGTCGGCTCGGCGGTTGATGCTTATCCACCGCCTCTTTAAGAACCCGATTGAGGGCAGCCGTGCTTACACGCTTCTGGCGCTGCTCGAGCACCTCCAGCGAGGTCTCAATCACCTGGCTCACACGCTGCCCCAGTTTGGCTGAAATGAACACCACCGGAGCATACGCCATGAAATCCAATTCGCGCGCTGCTGTGGCGCGGAACTGATCCATGGTGGTGTGATCCTTCTCAATGAGATCCCACTTGTTCAGCGCAACGACGAGTCCCTTTTTCTGCTCTTCGACATAGCCAGCAATGTGGAGATCCTGAGTGGTGAAGCCATCTTCGGCGTTAATCACAAGAATCACGATATCGGCACGTTCGATCGACCGCATGGATCGCATGACGCTTACGCGCTCAATGCCCTGCTCCACTCGTCCACGACGGCGGATACCGGCGGTATCGATGAGCGTGATCGGTTCATCGTTCCAATAAAGCTGCGTATCCAGGCTATCTCGAGTAGTGCCGGCAACATCGCTGACAATGGCGCGCTCCTGGCCAAGCAATGCGTTCAGCAAAGCGCTCTTGCCAACATTTGGTCGACCAACGATGGCGATTTTTGGTCCCTCGAGCTCGTCGTCTTCCTCTTCATGATGAGGAAGACTCTCTACGACCTTGTCCAGCATGTCGCCGGTACCGTTTCCGTGATACGCGGAGATCGGCATCGGTTCGCCGAGCCCAAGCTGGTAGAACTCGTACGCAGCTTCGCGGCGATTGACGGAATCGGCCTTATTCAGCGCAAGCACCACCGGCTTGCTGGCCCGGCGGAGGATCTCGGCGATCTCGAAATCGCCGGCTGTTGGTGTTCCGGCGAGAATATCTGTGACGAACACGATGACATCGGCTTCGGCAATGGCAGCAAGTGCCTGCTCGCGAGTCTCGTTGGCGATGTGCGTCTCGGAATCAGATTCGCCGGCGTGAGTGACGATCTCGTCATCGTCCATCAATCCACCGGTGTCCACTACGGTGAACTCGGCACCAATCCACTCTGCCGTGGCGTATGTGCGATCTCGCGTTGTACCAGGTTCGTTCTGCACAATCGCTCGTCGCTCTCCAATCAGGCGATTGAAAAGTGTCGATTTACCTACATTTGGTCTGCCAACAAGGGCAACGATTGGTTTGGCCACGGGTACCTCTGCGATGTAATTGGTGTGTGCCAGAACTCTGGCAATGGGACAAAGTTTAGCGACGATATAGCGAATAGTATGCTATATCGCCGCCATGTATGAAATGCAGTGGATTAGAGGGACTTCAGGATCTCGACCATGCGGTCGATTCCTTCCTTGCTGTTGAGCTCTGTTGCAGCGACAAGAAGGAAGTTCTCCCACTCATCATTGAACATGCCGAGATCCACACCACCGAGAATTCCTTCGGCCAACAGCGCCTCCAGAACTTCGGCAGCCGGCTTTGGTGTGCGGATGGTGAACTCGTGGAAGAATTCAGCATCGAACACCAGCTCGAAACCATCCAGTTTGGCGAGTTCGCTCGCCAGGTAATGGGCATTGCTGTATGCCGCGCGGCTGATTTCGCGGAATCCTTCCGGGCCCAGGGTACTCATGTACACCGTCGCTGCGGTGGCCATCAGTCCCTGGTTGGTGCAGATGTTGGATGTCGCCTTTTCACGGCGAATGTGCTGCTCACGTGTCTGCAAGGTCAGCACGTAGCCACGCTTTCCTTCGCTATCGGTGGTGATACCAGCGATGCGACCCGGCATCTGACGCACAAGCTTGTTGGTGGACCCAAGAAGTCCGACGTACGGACCGCCATAGCTCTGCGCAACACCGAGGCTCTGGCCTTCGGCCGTTACGACATCGGCACCGAGTTCACCTGGGGACTTCATCAGCGCCAGCGGAATCGGTGTGGTGGTTACCACCAACTGCGTGCCGTTTTCATGCGCGAGATTGGCAATGGCTTCCAGGTCTTCGATTGCACCGAAGAAGTTCGGGTACGCCACTGCGATACAAGCCAGATCATCGGTTAGATGCGGCTTCAGATCCTCTACAGTCAGCACGAAGGGATTGGCCGGCTGAACCTCAGTGACGTCGACGCCTGCGCCATCCACATAGGTGTGCATGACCTCCTGATAGGATGGCGGCACGGTTCCAGCCACCAGAATACGAGTCTTCTTTCGGCTGTTGGCGACGGTCATCAGTGCGCCTTCTGCGAATGCAGTGGCGCCATCGTACATGCTGGCATTAGCGACTTCTGTGCCTAGCAGCGCTGCGACCATGGATTGGAACTCGTAGATCACCTGAAGCGTGCCCTGGGCAACTTCCGGCTGATACGGAGTGTAGGCGGTGTAGAACTCACCGCGTCGGAGAATTTGATCCACCGCGGCCGGAACATAGTGCTGGTAGGAACCTGCACCCATGTAGTTATCCTCCGGCGCTGGCACCACATTCATGGCGGCCAGATCGGAAAGGCGGCGGTGGGCCTCCATCTCGGTCAACTGGCGCGGCAGATTGAGTTCCGGGAATCGAACATCCTCCGGCACAGGAGTGAACAACTCCTCGACCGATGTCGCCCCAATTGTTTCGAGCATCGCTCGACGATCGTCCGAAGTATGCGGATTAAATGCCATGGTCCGTGGATTTCCTCTGTACTACTGGCGCAGTGAAATTACTGATTCGCTTCGAACTCGTTGTATGCGTCGGTATCCATCAGGCCATCCAGCTGGGATGGATCGGAAACCTTCACCTTTACCAGCCAGGCGTCATCGTACGGGGAGTTGTTGATGAGCTCCGGGCCATCAACTGCGGCGCCGTTGACTTCGATGATTTCGCCATCGATTGGCGAATAGACATCGGAAGCAGCCTTCACGGATTCGACGACACCGAATGAATCGCCGGCCTTCAACGCATCCCCAACTTCTGGCAGTTCGAGGTATGTAATGTCACCGAGCTCGCTCTGGGCATGATCGGTGAGGCCGAAGGTAGCGATATCGCCTTCCAGCGAGATCCACTCGTGAGTCTTGGTGTATTTACGGTTTGCTGGTGCACTCATGGTGTTCACTCCTTTGTGTTGTGGGCAGCGGCACGCAGCCCATCGTTCTTGAGATTATGCTACGAAATCTGAATGTCGTCAGGATTACTTTTCGCGCTTGTAGAACGGTGTTTTCACCTGAACCGCTTCTACCGGCTTTCCACGCACGATCACTTGCAACGGATTTCCAACCTTGGCGTGTTCGGCTCGGATCAATGCAAGACCGATATTTTCGCCGAGCGTCGGTGAGAAGGTACCGCTGGTGACCTCGCCGATTTCCTCGCCGTCGACAGCGACAGGATAATGCGTGCGAGGCGCGCCCCCCTTGCCAACGTACTTGAACCCTACCGTCTTGCGTGCAGGCTTGTTCTCTTTCACGCTGGCCATGGCTTCACGACCAATGAAATCGCCCTTGGTGAGGCTGACCGCCCAGCCGAGTCCGGCTTCATACGGGCTGATATCCATACCAAGTTCCTGGCCGTAGAGCGGCATGCGTGCTTCAAGTCGAAGCGTATCGCGTGCACCCAATCCCACCGGGACCAGACCTTCGACCTTACCGGCCTCCAGCAGCGCATCCCAAATGGTTGCGATTTGATTGCGATCGGAATAGAACTCGAAGCCATCCTCACCGGTGTAGCCGGTACGAGCGGTTTTTGTTTCGATGCCAGCAATGGTGGCATTGGCCCAGGAGAATTCTTCGATCGCATCGAGATCGGCATCGGTGACCTTGGCGACGACTGCCTGGGCATTCGGGCCCTGGATGGCGATCATGCCAGTCTTCGGCGAGAGATCCTCGAGCGTGACATCGAACTGGTCGTTCTCGGCGTTCTGCTTGTCCCACCAGGCGACGTCGGCAGCGGTATTCGCCGCGTTCATGCACACGGTATAGCCATCTTCGCCCTTTGGATTGCGGTACACAATAAGATCATCAATTACTCCACCGTCCGGATTGCTGAGCAAGGTGTACTTGGCCTGGCCAGGCTCGAGCGAGGAAAGATCGTTCGAGGTTGTGTAGTTCAGGAATGCGAGCGCATCCGGACCGGTGACCGAGAACTGCCCCATATGGCAGAGATCGAACAAACCAGCCTGGTTACGAACGGCATTGTGCTCGGCAATGACACCTTCGTACTGCACCGGCATTTTCCAACCGGCAAAAGGAACCATTCTCGCGCCGAGATCGATATGTCGATCGGTCATGGGCGTGAGTTTCAGATCTTCGCTCAATGCTGTTCACTCCTTGTGATGGCGGCAATTGTGTTGCCCTAGCTGGCTTCCAGCGCAAGTTTATCCAGATTACTGAATGTCTTCACAGGGTATTTGCCCGTCATGCAGGCATGGCAGAACTTGTTATCGCCCTTGCCAATGGCACTGATGAGGCCATCGAGCGAGAGATATTGCAGCGATTCCACTCCGATATGCTCTGCAATCTGCGGAATGGTAAGTTTCGCGGCGATGAGTTCTTCTCGCTTGGCCAAATCTACACCCAGGTAGCACGGCCACATGATTGGTGGCGCATGGACCCGCATGTGCACTTCCTTGGCACCCGCCTGACGTACAAGATCGACAATCGGGCGGCTGGTTGTGCCACGCACAATCGTATCGTCTACCAGCACAACGCGTTTGCCTTCAACAACTTCCGGCAGCACGTTGAACTTCAGGCGCACGGCTTGTTGCCGCATCTTCTGATCGGGTTGGATGAATGTGCGGCCTATATAGCGGTTCTTGATAAGCGCTTCGCTGTATGGAATGCCACTTTCACGAGCAAAACCAATGGCAGCAGGAGTCGCTGAATCCGGAAGCCCCACCACGACATCTGCATCGACCGGTGCCTCGCGAGCAAGCTGCCGGCCCATGTTCTGGCGCATCATATGAAGGCGCTCACCCATGAGCTCGCTATCGGGTCGGGCAAAGTACACCAACTCCAGCAAGCACAGCGCGTGTGATTGCGGATAACCGGTGCCGAGGGATTCATAGCTCGATTCATCGATGCGGATGATCTCGCCAGGTTCAACTTCACGAACCAGTTCCGCGCCGATTGTCATCAACGCACACGATTCGGAAGCGATGACGTATCCCTCCTCCATCTTACCGATGCAAAGCGGCCGCACACCAATGGAATCCCGCACGGCATACAGTTCGTTCTGTGTGAGAACAGCGAGGCTAAAGGCGCCGATCATCTTCGGCATGGCATTGCGGATCTTTTCCGGAATCGATTCGCCATCGGCCAGTGCGATCACGCGGGCCAACACTTCGGAATCCGTAGTGGTGAGGAATGTCTCGCCCTGGGCCTCCATCTCCTCCTTGAGGAGCACGGCGTTAGTGAGATTGCCGTTGTGCGCAATCGCTATCGGTCCGAGATTGGTTTCTACAAACATCGGTCCGGCATTGCACTGCAAAGTCGAACCAGCGGTGCTGTATCGGGTGTGACCGATGGCGGCGAAGCCGGGCAGGCTCTCGATATCTTCTTCATCGAACGCCTGCGAAACCAGGCCCAGGTTACGTCGCACGGAAATCGCATCGCCGTTTGTCGCAGCGATGCCTGCACTCTCCTGCCCGCGATGCTGCAGGGCATAGAGCGCAAAGAATGTAACGCGTGCTACTTCTAGATTCGGCGCATAAATGCCGAATACGCCACATTCCTCGTGCGGTTTATCATCTGTGTCCCAAGGGAACGTCATGCCATTTCTGCTTCTACACCCACTGCCAGCGCCGATTGGCTTGCACGCTCAAGTGCAGTCAATGAAACGGAACTACCATCCGGGAACGTGATTTCTTCGCCACCAACGGTGCCGATTTCGTAATGAGGCAGATCCCACTCCTCGGCGAGGAGTCGAAGCTGCTGAGTGGCTTGCTGATCGACGGCAACGAGAACACGGCCGGCGCTTTCGCCAAACCAGGTGACATCAACTCGGTCATTCTGCGGAATATCGGCAAGTGTTACACCTGTGCCCGAGAGAAGTGCCATCTCAGCAACTCCCAGAGCGAGACCACCGCTGGAAAGATCGTGTACTCCAGCTCCGAATCGGGCATTGGCCAATTCTCGCAGGAACCGAATGAGACGAACCTCGGCCTCAAGATCCAGTTTCGGTGGTGTTCCGGCGACCTTGTCATGCACGTGAGCGAGATATTCGCTACCGCCGAGAGATGGCTCTCCCGCGCCGATCAACCACAGCGATTGTTCCTGATTCCACTTCATGTTCATGGTGGTGTGAATATCATCGATTACACCAACACAGGCGATCATGGGAGTTGGGAATACAGGTTCGCGATTGGTTTCGTTGTACAGGCTCACATTGCCGCTCACGATTGGCACATCAAGTTGGCGGCTGGCATCGCCCATGCCCTTGACGGCGTTTGCGAGTTGGAAATCGCCCGGGTTGCGTTCCGGCGATCCAAAGTTAAGACAGTTAGTGAGTCCGAGAGGGCGCGCACCGGTGCAGGCAACATTGCGTGCCGATTCGGCGACCGCGTGCTGCGCACCCAGGTATGGATCGAGATAGACATAGCGGCTATTGCAATCCATGCTCACGGCAAGTCCGCCGTTCGTGCCCTTTTGGCGGATCACGGCAGCGTCGGCCTCACCTGGGCCCTCGACAGTATTCGTGAGAATAGTGTGATCGTACTGCTCCCAAATACTCTGTCGGGTGCCGAGATTCGGGCTTTGCAGCATGGTTTCCAAAGTGCCTGCGACATCGCTCTCAGCGATATCTGCCACTGCGTTCAGATCGAGCTGCTGCACTTCGGCAAGGTACGCCGGCGTTTCTGGATTGATGGGATAAACCGGGCAGTCATCGATAAAGTTGCGCACTGGTACGTCGCAAACCACTTCCTCGCCATCGCGGACAACCACGTGGCCTGTATCAGTTACCTGACCGATAACCGAAGCATTTAGGCTCCACTTGTTCAGTACTTCGGTGATTTCGTTGACACGATCCGGAGTGGCCACGAGCACCATGCGCTCCTGGCTTTCGCTGAGCATGATTTCGTAGGCGTTCATGCCATCTTCGCGACGTGGAACGAGCGCAACATCGATATCTACACCGACTTCGCCACGACTGGCACATTCGACAATTGAGCTGGTCATGCCTGCAGCACCGAGATCCTGCATTGCTACCACCGAGCCAGCGCTCAAGAGCTCGAGGCAGGCCTCCATCAGTTGCTTTTCGAGGAACGGGTTGCCGACCTGGATGACCCCGCGATGACTTGCTTCCGGATCGTCTACGGACGAGAATGTCGCGCCGTGGAGACCATCGCGGCCGG
>JAFAEA010000412.1 GCA_023424355.1 Chloroflexota bacterium
ATCGAGGAACTCCTGGAAATCCAGATGCCATACCTCGAGGTACGCAGCCACGGCGCCCTTGCGCTTGCCACCCTGATTCACGGCGACAGCAGCATCGTTCACCACCTTCAGGAACGGCACCACTCCCTGACTCTGGCCATTGGTGCCATGGATGCGGCTGCCGAGCGCGCGGACATTTGTCCAGTCGTTGCCGAGTCCACCACTCCACTTACTGAGAAGCGCGTTATCCGAAACCGATTTGAAGATGTGGGCGAGATCATCTTCCACAGTGGTGAGGAAGCAAGAGCTCAGCTGCGGATGCCGGGTGCCGGCGTTGAAAAGGGTAGGACTAGAACTGCAGACGCGGAAGGTGCTGAGCATGTCGTAGAACTCGATCGCCCGTGAATCTCGCTCTTCCTGCTTCTCGGCGAGGGCGAGTCCCATGGCCACACGCATCCAAAATGTCTGGGGCAGCTCAATCCGTTGCTGTTGGTGATGGATGAGATAGCGATCGAAAAGCGTTTGCAATCCAAGGTAGCGGAACTGCAAATCGCGCTCCGGCCTGAGAGCAGCCGCAAGACGGACCAGATCGAACTGCGCCAGTTCGGGCGCGTAGAGCTCTTTCTCGATGCCGAACGGAATGTTGCGCTTAAACGCATCCGCATAGAAGTTTTCGGCATCGCGGACGGCCACCCGCCGTCCCAGCACATCGGTGTAGATATTTCGGAGCAGCGCCCGCGCGGTGAAATCTCCGTACGGAAGACTGCGCTCGATGCGAGACCGACCCGCCAGCACTATCGCGCGGTCTAGTTCGCTCAGACGCATGCCGTCGCGGATGCTGGCCATCACTTCCCGCTCGAGATCATCGCGATCAATTTCGGGGCCGGCTCCTCCCGCGGCATCTTCCAGCCACTCGCGGATCACAGATCGATTCACCAGCATCTCGGTGCCATCGGCATCGATCAGGCGAATTGTGGCTCCCTGCCGTGCTCGAGCACGAGCATCGCGATAGAGAATGTAGCGTCGGGCCACGGCGTGTGCGCCGGCGGACATCAGTTGTCGCTCGACGATATCCTGAATGGTCTCGACTTCGACACCGCCATCCGTATCCGCAATGGCCGGAAGCTCTGCTTCCACGGCATCGGCCACGGCTTCGATGCGGTTCACCTCGGCAACATCAATCGCATCCGGAAACGGAACACCCAGCTCGGCGCGCCAGGCCATTTCGATTGCGTGGGCAATCCGATCCCGCGTGTACGGGGTTACGCGTCCATCTCTCTTGTTTACCGATCTCACACCAACTGGTGCTTTCAACTCCACCATCGCCGATTCCTCTCCTGCGCAACAAACAGGAATCCAGACACCCCGACTGATGCCTGTATGCGCAGGGGACCGAAACGAACCGGATTCAGGAAAAGAGGAAAAGGTGGCGTGACCTGCCCAAAGGCAGGAGCCCCCGGGTAGAAAAAAGCCACGATCCCGCCCTCGAGGATCGATGGTTCTAACACGGCCATATCTGACCGTGTGTTCGGCAGGTCTCCGGGCTTGGGGGTCTCTCCGGCAAATGCCGGGTGTTCCTCGGCTCGTTCCTTCCCAACTGGTGCTCATCACCAATCAGTGGCATACGTACGAGCGTTGTTCCCACCACACCGTCGCGGGGCGGCTCCGGATTTTAACCGGATTCCCTTCTTTCGCCAGAAAACACAACATCTTGTGCCCCTGGACCGAAGCACCCACAGTATGTGGGCAACGATTCTGAAAAGTCAATGCCCGCTTTCCAGATGGGTTGGCTTCTCGTAGCCGCATGTACAATGTCGAGGAGAGAGCTATACCGGGAGGGAATCTAATTTTGGACATGGATACAACAACAGCGCTGCTATGGGTGGTGATAGCCGCAGCGCTCGCGCCGATCGTCGGCGATTTTCTGCCGATTCCCAAGGTGCCGGTGGTCGTAATCGAATTGATTATCGGTGCGATATTCGGGCCACATCTGTTGGATTTCATTTCCGATCCAGAATCGCTGCACTACTTCAAAGAATTCGGTGTGATCTTCCTCTTCTTCCTCGCCGGATTCGAAGTGGATATGGCGGGAATCATCGGCAAACCCATCAAAAGTGCCGTGTTCGGGTGGATCGCCTCGCTGGGGATCGCCCTCGCTATCACATTCTCGCTGCAGCAAATGGGCTACATCTCAAACTGGTACCTGTTTGCCATCGCTTTTTCCACCACGGCGCTTGGTCCGCTCATGCCGATGCTTGCAGACCGCAATTTGTTTGGCACCAGGTTCGGCAACAACGTCATCAGTATTGGTTCCATCGGCGAATTCGGACCGGTGCTTCTCATCGCGTTCTTGCTGAATCAAAGCCGCAGCGCTCTTACTACCGCCTCGTTCATTCTAATATTTGGCGTGGTGTGCGTGATCTTGCTGCGGCGTCTCGCTTCAATGGTTCACGAGGGTCGTCACAATCGGTTCATCCGCCTGGCGATGACATCGTTCCACACCACCTCGCAGTTTGCGGTGCGGTTGAGTCTGCTCATACTCGTATTCCTGGTGTACCTGACGGAGCGGTTTGATCTGGACGTTCTCCTTGGCGCGTTCGCTGCCGGGTTCATCATCGGGCAGATGGGCGAACTTGTTTCCGAAGCCGCCGCCGACCGATATATGGATCAGATTCTGGGCAAGCTGGAATCTATCGGATATGGCGTCTTTATCCCGGCATTCTTTATCCTCACCGGAGCTGGACTGAACCTGACCGCACTTGTGGAATCGAACCGCGCACTCATTGCGTTGCCGCTCGTGGTGATCGGTTCCTTCGTGATCCGTGGATTGCCAACCTACTTCATCTATCACGATGTTGAACTGAAGATGCGACGACGCCTCGCTCTGATGAGCGCGACGCAGCTTCCGCTTGTTGCCACGCTCATGGCAACCTTTGTGGCTCGGGATTACATCGCCGAAGATCTCTCCACGGCAATCGTACTTGGCTGTGTGGTCACCGTTGCGGTGTTCCCACTCATCGGCTTCATTGGGCTCACCCCGGACGAAGCGGGTCCGGAAAATGGAGATGACAACGGAGACGAATCCGACGCCGTAGCAAGTTTGGAGAAGCAGCCGGCACCAGCAGCAAACTAAACTCGATTCAACGTAATTGCACCAACATAGGAGCAACAACCATGACCGAGATGCTTTCATTTGAACGAGAAATTCCTGCCGGCCCGGAGCGCGTGTTCGATGCGTTCATCACCCCGGCTGATTTGCTGCAGTGGCACCGTGCCAGCAACGACTGGACCACGCCGCATGCCGAGACTGATCCGCAGGTTGGCGGTCGGTTTAATATCGGCTTCGGCGATCCGACGGGCAAAAACTCCTTTGATTTCACTGGCGCCTACACCGAGATCGACCGCCCGAACAAGCTCTCCTATGTGATCGACGATGGTCGCAAATCCGAGATCGAGTTCAAGGATGCCGGCAATGGCAAAACACTGGTGACCTGGAGCTTCGAGCCGGAGAACACCTTCCCCAAGGAAATGCAGCGCGAAGGCTGGGCTGGGCAGCTCGCCAATCTCGAGAAATACATCGCAAGCAATGGTTGATTCGCCCCGGATTGATACCGCGCAACGTCTAATTCATGCATCGGCAGGTGCCGTGTGGTCCGCGTTTGCCGATGCGCAGGCGTGGACACATTGGCTCCCGCCGAGCGACATGACCTGCGAAATCGAGCAATTCGATTTCCGCGAGGGCGGTGGCTATCGACTCGCGCTGATCTATCAGGATGAGGAGATCGCCGGTAAATCTGGTGAGCATCGAGACATCAGCTCCGGTACCTTTCTGAAGCTGGTGCCAAACGAGCGCATGGTGCAGTTGGTGGAGTTCGATGCCGATGATCCGCAATTTGCCGGCAGCATGCGCATGACCTGGCAACTGGATCAGGAAAATGCGGGCACACGGGTCACGATCTCGGCAGAGGATGTACCACCGGGTATCTCGCCCGAAGACCATGCCGAGGGCATGAATTCCACGCTCGAGAATCTGACGCGATTAGTGGAAAACGAGCCATGACCAAACCAGAATCGGTCGATGCCTATATCGAGGTGTACCCAACCGAGGTGCAGGCAATTCTCAACCACCTGCGGAATCTGGTGCGAGACAAGGCCCCGGATGCAATCGAAGGCATGGCGTACGGCATGCCCGGGTATAAGTTGAACGGCAAACCTCTGGTCTACTTCGCCGCCTATGCGAAGCACATTGGCTTGTATGCCACACCGGTAGGTCACGCTGCGTTCAAGGATGAGCTAGCCGGCTACAAGCAAGGCAAAGGCAGTGTGCAATTTCCTCTCAACAAGCCAATGCCGTACGACCTGATTGAACGGATGATTCAGCACCGCATTACCGATCTCTCAATCGAAACCAACACCAAATAGTTTCACATTCTGCCAATATTCCCCACGCCCTGAAGAACGCTGGTATTATTCCAAGTGCCGTCTTGAATGGCCAGGCAATGGTGCCAGTAACCTTTACGTTTTCCACCGGAGAAACCAAACGCATGACACAGCCGTTGGTCTGCCGCGGTATTCGCGGGGCAACCACAGCCGCCGCGAACACGGCCGAGGATATCCTCGAAGCCACACAGGAAATGGTCGATGTTCTCATCGGGCTCAATGATCTCAAGTCCGAAGACATCGCTTCGGCCATCTTTACCACCACGCCCGATCTTAACGCGATGTTTCCGGCTGCAGCGGCCCGCATGTTTGGCTGGACCGAAGTGCCCATGATGTGTTCGCACGAAATGAGCGTTCCCGGAAGCTTGCAGAAGGCAGTTCGGGTGTTGGTGCACGTTAACACCACCAAGAGTCCTTCAGAAATTCGGCACGTTTACCTCAAGGGCGCGAAGAAACTTCGCCCAGAATGGGGAATTTCCGATGCTGAAATTGCCCGGCTTACCAAGCTGACCTCTACTGATGAGGCTGACGTCGAAGCCGTACCTGTCGTCAATTAGCCCTTCGGGTTTGAGGAAACAATCATGATCATCGTAATGAAGCCGGATTCGACCGTTGAAAAGCGGGATGCTGTTGTCGAGAAGATCAAGAGCTACAACCTGCAGGCGCACCTGATTGAAGGCGATAACCAGACCATCATCGGTGTGGTGGGCCTGCCATTGCCGCCATCGCTGGATGAATCGTTCAGCATCATGCCAGGCGTGCAGAACGTTCTTCGCGTTTCCAAGAAGTACAAACTGGTGGGTTGGGATTTCCACCCACAGAAAACCGTTATCGATATGGGCGGCGGAGCCACAATCGGCGGTGTGGATATCTCTATCATGGCCGGCCCCTGCTCTGTTGAATCCGAAGAGCAGACTATTTCGACAGCCCACGCTGTGAAGGCTGCCGGTGCCACGGTTCTCCGTGGTGGCGCGTTCAAGCCCCGCACATCTCCATACGAATTCCGTGGACTCGGAGAGCGCGGACTCCAGATTCTTGCGCAGGCTCGTGAGGAAACCGGATTGCGCATCATCACCGAGGTGATGACTCCCAGCGATGTAGAGCTGGTGGGGCGCTATACCGATGTTTTCCAGATCGGGGCCCGCAATAGCCAGAACTATCTGCTTCTCGAGGAAGTCGGTAAAACCGGCAAACCGGTGATGCTGAAGCGTGGTCTCTCGATGCTGATCGAGGAATGGCTGCTCGCCGCCGAGTACGTGATGGCGCAGAACAACCCTAATGTGATGCTGTGCGAGCGCGGAATCCGCACCTTTGAGAATGCCACTCGCAACACATTCGATGTGAGTGCCGTGCCGGTTGTGCAGAGCATGAGCCACCTTCCGATTGTGGTGGATCCAAGCCACGCGGCTGGCAAGCGCAAATTTGTTGATGCACTCGCGCTTGCAGGAGTCGCTGCTGGTGCCGATGGTGTCATCATGGAAGTGCATCCTGAGCCAGACCAGGCGATGAGCGATGGCGCGCAGAGCCTGAACTTCGAGCAGTTTGCGAAGCTGACTCCGAAGATCAAGGTTGTTGCCGAAGCGATCGGCCGGGGACTCCCGATTCCGGACGCCACTGTCGTCTAGCAAAATCGGCGAAATCCGGCTACAAATAGGCAATGTCACCAACCGGTGGGAGCATACTCCCACCGGTTGGTCTGTACGCGAAACACCGCAAACCTCTTCTCCGAAGACGACCAGATTCGCCACCCATCATCTTCAGGATTCTCCACATGCGCACGCTCAGTCAAACCGCTAAATCACGAATCATGCTCTTTGTTGTGTTCTGCGCATTCATCAGTATCGGATTTCCAGATGCCGTGCTCGGTGTGGCCTGGCCAGAAATGCGGATCGATTTCGATCGTAACCTCGCCGATCTCGGTATCGTGTTGCTCTTCAACTCCATCGGCTATTTCAGCTCTGGAGCGCTCGCCGGATCGATTCTGGCCCGTCTCGGAGTCGGCAAAACGCTTGCGCTCAGCACGCTGATCGTCGCCGCAGGTCTCACTTGCTACGCGATCTCCCCGAGTTTCTGGCTGCTCCCGTTCATTGCCGTCTGTGTGGGCTTCGGTAGTGGCGCGGTCGATGCCGGTCTCAACTTCTACGCCGCCGAAAAGTACAGCAACATGGTGATGAATTGGCTGCACGCGTTCTTCGGGTTTGGAGCCATGATCGGTCCATTCATCATGGCCGGTACCCTCAATGCCGATGCCAGCTGGCGATGGGGCTACGCTATTGTGGCGATGATTACGCTGGTGCTCGCCATCGTCTTCGTGCTGGTGATGAACACATGGGACGAATCCGTCTCCCATATCGAAGAACAAAGCCGCATTCCGGCCGGTAGAGTGTTACGAATGCCGCTGGTTTGGCTGCAGATCGGGCTCTTCTTTACCATGGTTGGTATCGAAGCCTCGGTCGGAATCTGGACTGCCACCCTCCTCCG
>JAFAEA010000022.1 GCA_023424355.1 Chloroflexota bacterium
ATCACCCGCATCTGCACACCGAGCGCATCGCGCTCGACGTTTTGGCGTCCGCGAGCGCCACGGAGTTCCTTCTCCATGGCCAGCTCGATACCGACTGCACCCTTCACGTCGTTCTGCTCGTACACGCGTTCGCCGTTATCACCCATCCAACGCGGGTCATCGACTTCCGCCGCCTGAACCGGGCGCACATACCCGATGACATGGCTCATCACCTCGCCACCGCTGTATTGGCGCACCAGCACGGAATCATCCAGCTCTACACCGGGCAGGTACATCTTGTTGGCTTCGAGCTTGAGAGCGGTTTCGCGCGGGACATCTGTAGAGATCGTCACTGGCAAGCGCTGACTCCACTGATTCTCGATCTGCCACTCCAGGCGATTCATCACCTGAATGCCCGGCAGTTCGTTGATGGAAGCACGGAAACGGGCGGAATCGTCCTGACTGAGCCCGCCATTGGGCGTGAGATTGAGATAAATCTCGTTCGGCAGGAACTTCATCCAGTTTTCGATGCTATCGGAAGCCAGCTCACCGGTGTACCCCAACATGGATGCAACACGGGTGAATACGGTTTGTTGAGTGCCATCGCGCATGGCCGCACTCTGGGCAACCAGGGTGTCTTCGATCTGGAGGGCCGCGATCAGCGTATCCAGCACGCGTCGTCGTTCCTCAGGTTCGGAACTGGCGCTCGGCAGTTGATCCGGATAGATTCGGAGTTCCCACGCACGGCGGTTCTGGGCGAGGCGTCGGCCTTTGCGATCCACAATCAGGCCACGTGCAGCTGGCAGGAACTGGGTGGTGATGGCATTGCTCTCGGCCTGCTTTTTGTAATCCTCACCCTGGGCAAGCTGCATGATGCCAAGCTTGGTGGCCATGGTGCCGAACACCGCCACAAGGCCGGTCTTCATCAATAACGTGCGGCGATTGAGTTCAATCTGATCAACACGAAGATGGCGATCATCGCGCTTTTTGCGCTTTCGCTCTCCTGGTGGATCGTATTGCATTCGTTTGTGTCTGCGAAACACGGGTGAAACCTCCTTGCGAACGCCCGAATGAACGCGAGTAATGACTGCGCTCCGCGGGGAGGCGAACTAACGCTTGTAAATGCGGCGATAAATCCAGTAGCCAATCGGTGTCAGAATCACCTGAAAACCGGTTTGGATGGCTACATCTCCCAAACTCACTCCCCCACGCATCACGCTGAGGAACAGATTATGGAAGAGTGCCGCACCTCCGAAAAGAACCAGCGTGGTCAACGGATTGACGATCCACGGCCGAGCCCGCAGAGGCTGTGCCGCCATCACCATAGGAACCATCGCCAGCGCATGGATGCCAAAACGATCCATGCCGATAAGGTCCAAAATCATGCCGATGATGAAGGTCCACACCAGTGCTTCCTGCAGAGAGCAACGGGTGAACCGAAAAAACAGCACCAGCAACACGATATTCGGTGCCACACCAAACGGTGAGAAACGCGGGAATATCGTGAATTGAAGCAGCGCCAACGCAAATAGCAACACGAAGAGAAGCGGCCTGGACATGGATGGTTTGCGATGGCTCCTCTCAAGAGATTTACGCTGCGACGTCGGCTCCGGATTCATTCCGAAACCGCCTCCTTAAGAATAGCACTCGTCAATGGCGAACGAACGCTCCGGGTCAGCAAGGGTCAATCTCCGGTAGAATCTGCACAACGACGGCGGAACAGTGAACGATAAAAGGTTCCGTCGATGCTTCGGAGCAATTTAGATGAACGCATTTCAACCAAAACGAGTGGTGGTAACTGGGGTAGGCGTCATAAGCTCGCTGGCCACCTCAGCCCGGGAGACCTGGCAGAAACTGCTTGCCGGCGAAACCGGCATCCGCAGGGCGGAGAATCTCCCGGAAGACAAGCACAAGTGCCTCCTGCGCGCAGATGTGAACGATGACGATATGCCGCAGCGATTCCTCAAGGGCAAGGAGCTTCGCAACGCCAGTCGCTATACGCGCATGGCCATGGAAGCTGCCGGTGAGGCAATGATCGATGCCGGTCTGCTGGATGATGAACTCAAGCCAATCGAGGATATGTCCACCTCCGGAGTCTCCGCTGGCACCTGTATCGGCGGAACCTACGATGATATGCTGCCGGTGCACACACAGTATGTGGAGCGCGATGGCGCTCCGCGCGTACCTCCGCACCTGCACGTGATGTTCCCGCACAATATTGGGGGTTACACCATTCAAAAGCAGTTCGGCATGATGGGTCCATCCAGCACCGTAGTCACGGCCTGTGCGACAGGAAGCCAGGCAATCGGCGATGGCTTCCATGCCGTGAAGTTCGGCAGGGCCCCGCTGATGATCGCTGGGGCCATGGAAAGCACCCAGCATCCCCTCTTCGCGCTTGGATTCGAGGCGATGCGCGCACTCTGCACCGATTCGAACGACAATCCGGATCGAGCCAGCCGTCCCTTCAATGCCGATCGTGGTGGATTCGTGCTCGGTGAAGGTGCCGCGTTCCTGGTACTCGAAGAGTTGGAGCACGCCACTGCCCGCGGTGCTCGCATCTATTGCGAAATCGGCGGGTACGCCACAAGTAACGACGCCTACCATCCGATTGCTCCTCAACCAGAAGGTGTAGGAGCCGCCAAGGCAATCAACGACGCCCTCGCAGATGCTGGCTTGAGCGCTGAGGATATTGATCACGTGAACGCCCACGCCGCATCGACTCCTGCCGGCGATCTGGCGGAAGCCAATGCCATCCGCCTCGCCCTCGGCGAGCGCGCCTCTAGCATTCCGGTGACCTCGGTCAAGGGTGCTTTTGGCCATGCAATGGCAGCCTCTGGTGCGCTGGAGACCGCGATGGCGGTGTTCACCATGCACGAGCAAGTAATCCCGCCCACACGCAATCAGGATCAGCCAGATCCGGAAGTGGCGCTCAATATCAACACTTCTGCACAACCGGCAGAGATTAATGCCATGACCAAGCACTCCTTCGGTCTTGGTGGCCAAAATGCTGTTCTTGTCCTGAAGCGCTGGGATGCCGCATGAGCCAATCGCCGGCAGGTCAGCGTCAGTCATTCGGAATCGGCGATACGCTGCAGTTCCTGATGGAACTTGCCAGCTTGCTCGGAATCGGCCTGCTTGGCTGGCATTTGGGCAACAAGGGCATTCTCGGGGCGATCCTCGCGATTGTCTTCATTTTGCTTACGGGTGCCGTGTGGGGTCGATTCCGCACACCCGGGTTCGTGCCAACCGGCCGGGAACCTACGCAACCAGTTTCCGGTCCTGTGCGAATCGCGCTGGAACTCGCGGTTTACGTGATAGGCATCTTCGGTATCTGGTGGAGTGGCCGAGAAGAAACCGCCTACATCGTCATCGCTGTGATGGTGGTTACACTCGCTGTTTCGTACAAGCGGCTTCTCGCCCTCTGGTTCACCCGCATTTAACCCACCTGGAGAATTTAAATGTCAGTCAATGAGAAACTTGGAGCAAGCTACGGATTCGTCTTCCCCGGACAGGGGAGCCAAACCGTTGGCATGGGTCGCGCTTTGTACGATTCGTCGGAAGCCGCCAAGGCCCGACTGGACGAAGCGAACGATATCCTTCGGTACGATCTGAAATCGGTCATGTTTGATGGTCCGGAAGATCAGCTTGCCGATACTCGCCTGAGTCAACCAGCGATCTACACCGCGAGCGCCATGGGACTGGCGGCTCTCCGCGAGCGGCTGGAAAACGAAGAGAGCTACCTGGCGCCGATGTTGGTGGCGGGACACAGTCTCGGTGAATTCACCGCCCTGCTCGCTGCCGAGGTGATCGATTTCGCCACTGGTCTCAAGCTGGTTCGCGCTCGTGGTGAATTCATGGCCGATGCCGGTGAGGAACGCCCGGGAGCGATGGCCGCCGTGCTGGGTATGGATGACGACAAGCTCGCCGAACTCGTGGAAGAAGCTGCCGCAGGCGAAGTGCTGACGATTGCCAATCTCAACTGCCCGGGTCAGACGGTGATCTCTGGCGAGGTCGCGCCTCTGGAGCGATTCATGGAGTTGGCGAAGGATGCCGGCGCTCGTCGCATTGCGCGGTTGCCGATCAGCATCGCTAGCCATTCCTCACTGATGGATCCGGCGGCAGAGAAGCTGAACGAACTCTTCGACGAAACCACGCTACATGATCCCAAGATGCCGGTGGTGAGCAACTCGACCGGTGAGCCACTGACCACAGATGAAGAGATCCGCGAGGAACTCCGCTATCACGTGGTAAAAGGTGTGAACTGGACAGCAAGCGTGCAAACAATGGCCGGCCGCAACATCACCACCCTCATCGAAATTGGCAACGGCAATGTACTGGCAGGTTTGAACAAGCGCATCGATAAATCGCTGGTGACACTGAGCCTGGCCGATCTGGGAATCGGCGAGAAATAGGCAATCACCGCATTAATCGCTAGAATATAGGGTCATATATGGTGGTTGGGAACGAGCCCGTTGCCACGATGATCATTTCCCGAGCTTCTGCAGGAGTTTGGGTAAGGAAAGGAATCGCCAGGTGACGCGTGTAGTCGTGACCGGAGTGGGTGCCGTTAGCCCGCTCGGCATCGGAATTGACGCATTGTGGTCGGGTCTCACTGAGGGCCGATCCGGAATTGCTCCCATCAAGAAATTCGATACCAGTGATCTGGAAGTGAAGATCGCCGGCGAAGTCGATGACTTCGTGCCGCGAGATTTCATGGATTTCAAGGCCGCCAAGCGCATGGATCGCTTCGCCCAGTTCGCCGTAGCGGCAACACGCGAAGCTCTTGAAATGTCTGGTCTTGAGATTACCGAAGACAACACCGATCGCATTGGGGTGATGATGAACACCGGCGGTGGTGGATTCCCGACCATCGAGAACGAAGTGACAGTGAAGATGAACTCCGGCGCCAAGCGCGTGAGTCCATTCCTCATCCCGATGTTTGCGCCGAATATGGCCAGTTGCCAGGTAAGCATGCAGTTCGGGATCCATGGTCCCACAGCGACATCCGTCGCCGCCTGTGCAGCCGGTATTCAGGCGTTTGTCGACGCCGTGCATATGATCGAACGCGGCGAAGTGGATGTTGTGATCACCGGTGGTACTGAAGGCGGTATTACACCAGTCGCAATCGCCAGCCTGAGCAACATGGGTGCTCTGAGCCGCAACAACGATGATCCTGCTGGTGCCAGCCGTCCATTCGATTTGGGACGTGATGGCTTCGTTTTCTCGGAAGGTGCCGGTGTGGCGATTCTGGAAAGCGAAGAGCACGCCGCCCGACGCGGTGCGAACGCCATCGCCGTGGTCCGTGGTGGTTCTTACACCTGTGATGCATTCCACATCACGGCTCCGGACCCACAAGGCGCCTACGCCAGCCGCGCCATGAAGCAGGCCATTGCTCGTTCTGGCCTGCAACCAGAGGATTTCCAGTACGTCGCGGCTCATGCCACCGCCACGAATATCGGCGATATCGCCGAGACCGGAGCAGTGAAGCAGGCATTCGGCGATCATGCCTACAAGTTGGCACTCTCTGCCAACAAGAGCATGGTGGGACACTTGTTGGGTGCTGCCGGTGCGATCAGCTCGCTGGCAAGTATTCTCGCGATTCGCGATGGCATTATTCCGCCGACCATCAACCTGGAAAATCAGGATCCGGAATGTGATCTGGATTACACCCCAAATGTGGCCCGAAAGCTGGAAGTAAAGAATGCTTTGGCCAACGGATTCGGGTTTGGTGGCCAGAATGCCGTGTGTGTGTTCAGCGCTGTGTAGTTTCACGGGCGGCGCGCGGTATACTCATAGGTGAAGTCACCGGTTTTCACCGGCAGGTTTTGCGCGCACAGCCAATAAGGATTGCTATTCATGCCGTCGATGATCTGGAATCGCAAGAAGAGTCACATCAAGCCTGATAT
>JAFAEA010000037.1 GCA_023424355.1 Chloroflexota bacterium
ATCGGCTCGGTCGCGCCATATCCGCGGAGGGTGATCCAGGGTTCCTGATCTACGAGGTACACATTGCCGCGCTGCACGACGTTCAACAGCTGAAATACAGGATTCTCCATCGCATCGACATACGTCGATTCTGCCTCGGCACCGGAATCGTGCACGACGAACAGCGCATCCACATCCACCAACTGCGCCTGTTCCATGGAGAACGCCTCCGCAATCCCGGTTCCAGAATCGGTGATGTTGGGGAAATGGAGGTCCAGATCGGCGAGAACAGTACCCGCAAAGGAATTGCTTTTGAGAATGCGAATGTCTTCGGCACGGAAACGGAGCAGCGCCACCGTTTTGCCCGCCCAATCAGCCGAAAGCTCATCGCGGAGCTCACTTACCCGGGTATCGTAGGCATCCTCGATTGATTTGAACTCATCTCGTCTGTTCAGGGCCTCGGCGACCTGAGCAGAATCGTACCGCCAGTTCTCGCGAAACTCTCCGACCGTTACCACTGGCACGATTTGCTCCAGCAGCGAAAGGGCCTCGGCATCCTGATCGCCGAAGTAATCCATAATCGCCAAATCCGGATCCAGCGCGATGATCTTCTCAAAATCCCACTCGTTTGCTCCGACCAGTTCGATGCCCTCCGTCTGATCACCGAGGTAATCCGGGAAGCCATCAATGGTGCCGTAACTGGCTGAGCCCACCGGCTTTTTGCCTACAGAGAGCGAGATTTCCAGAATCGGAAGTGAGAGGGTAATTACCCGTTTCGGATCGACTGGAACCTCTATTTCACGGCCGAGATAATCGGTGACGATTCGCTTACCTGAAGACACGGGCGAGGGTGTTGAGGCGTGCGCCACACTCGATCCGAGAGCAATGGAAGATGCGAGAGAAGCAACTGCTTTGCGGCGATTAAGCATGAGGTTAGAGCCTTCCAGTATGAGAAGTTTTATATCCGACTATTTCGGTAAGGATTCTACGCGACAGTGGAGAGATCGGTCAATGGCGACAATCCGGCAGTGGAAACTCGGTATCGTTGTGCGATGATGAATGGAGAAATGTCGGCGTAGCGAGGTTTCACATGCGCATCGTACGCAAGCCCACCGAGAACGATTTTGATCGCGCCAGAGTGGCCGTAAGGCAGCTGCTGGAACCGACGCGCATGCTGCAATTGCGAGGAAACCGATGGCTGAAACTGGAATCCCGCCAGCCGATTGGTGCCTTCAAGATTCGGGGAGCCATCGCGGCGCTGAGTCGCATTCCGTCCGGAGCGCATGTCATCACGGCTAGCGCCGGCAATCATGCCATCGGTACTGCGTGGGCAGCCGATAAACTCGGCCACCGGGCCACGATTGTAGTGACCACCACCGTTTCCCCGCGAAAGCTCGAGATTCTGCAGGAGATGGGTGCGGAGATCGTGCAGATCGGCACCCGCTTTGAGGAAGCTGAAGCGCACGCACTGACAATGGCCGAGCAGGGTGGCATCTATGTTTCGCCGTACAACGATCCGCACATCATCGCCGGCCAGGCGACGGTGATCGACGAGATTCTCCAGCAGATAGATGGCGATTTCAGCATCATCGTGCCGGTTGGCGGAGGCGGGCTGATTTCCGGAATCGCGATGCGAGCGGCCAAACTCACCGATCGCAAGGTGACCGTCATCGGCGTTGAAGCAGAGGCATCGCAAGCCGTTTCCGCATCCGTAGCGGCCGGAGGAGTGGTGGAAATCGAAATTGGCGAAACGCTCGCCGATGGACTGGCTGGAAATGTGGAGCCGGGCTCCATCACGGTCGATATCCTGAAGGAATTGCAGCCGCAGTTTGTCACCGTAACGGAGGATGAAATCGCGGCGGCGATTCGCACGCTGTACACCGATTACGATCTTCGGGCCGAAGGAGCAGCCGCCACCAGCTATGCCGCTATGCAAAAACTCGATCTGCCGGGCACCGTGGTCGCCCTCATCACTGGTCGCAATATCACCCAGGAACTCCTGAGGGGGATTGTGAAATGAGCAAAAACACCATCATCACCTGCGGTGTGTATGGATTCACGGCCGAGACGTTTGAGCAGGCGGTGGTGAAGGCGAAGCCGGATGTATTCGTGGACGTACGCCGACGTCGTGGCGTACGCGGTCACGACTACAGCTTTGCCAACAGCCAGCGCCTGCAGGATATGTTGGCCAAAAACAACATCTCGTATGTGCATCGGTTGGAGCTCGCGGCTCCTGAGGCAACGATGAAGCGCGAAGGTGAGATCGACAAGAAGGCGGGTATTGCTCGTCATGATCGCGATCATCTCTCCGAAGAGTTTTTGCACGATTACGATAGCGCGGTGCTGAATGATTTTGATGCCGGGAAATTCATAGAATCGCTCGGGGAAGTGCACCGGGTGCTGCTGATGTGTGTCGAGAAGACCCCGGCAGCTTGCCACCGGGGCCTTCTGGCCGATGCTATTGAAAAGCAACTAGGGTGGGAACGGCTCGATCTCGAGCCTTAACCCCTACTCCCATCGCGGCAAATGTTCGCTCCAATTTGCATCCACCGTGCGCTGCATGTGTCCGACATCGTCGCGATCACGATAGGTGATGCGATTGAACAGCGCGTGCTGACGCGCCAACGCTTCGCGATCGACCTCGATACCGAGTCCTGGAGAGTCCGGCACCTTCAACTTGCCATCGGTGAACTGAATCTTGCCGCCGGCAACAATCTCATCGGCCTCATCCAGCCACGGATAATGGGTATCCACATCGTACGTGAGGGCACGGGTAGCGGCCGCGGCATGCGTCATCGCCATCAGGCTGATTCCGAAATGGGTGTTGCTGTGCATGCTCATGCCCATACCAAATGCCTCGCAAATGCGTCCCAGCTCCGTCGTGGCGCGGAGACCTCCCCAGTAGTGGTGATCGCCGAGTACAACCTGCACCGCATCTTCGAACACGCTTTCGTTGATCTGCGCGAACTCGGTGACACACATATTCGTAGCCTGCGGTAGATCGATTCCCTCAGAAAGCAGTTGCCGACGCAGAGCCCCCATTCCGGGAATTGTGGCAATGGGATCTTCGAGATATTCCAGTTCGTCACGGAGTTCCCGCGCCACGTGCAGGCTTGTTTCCATCCCCCAGGCGCAATTGGGATCGATGCGGAGGGGCATATCGGGGCCGAACTCACGCCGCATCTGCCGGATGGATTCTATCTCCTGATCAGGCTCCAATACACCGGCCTTGAACTTAATGCTCTTGAAGCCGTGTTTGTCGATCATTTGCCGGGCCTGAGCCGTCACCTGCTCCGGACTCATCGCCTCGCCATACTCGTCCTCTCGCAGATCGTCACCTTCGCCGCCGCCGCCAGAATGCTTGTAGAAGAGATAGGCACTGAAGCTCACCGAATCGCGCACGGCACCACCGAGCAGATCGACCACTGGCAGGCCGAGGCTCTTACCGCTGAGATCGAAAGCCGCCACTTCGATCGGGCTGAATGCACGTGGAATGGTCATTCCGGGTTTACGTACATCCGTACGGAAATTGCGCAGAATGGGATCGATGCGATCGTCATCGCCGAGGAAGTGCTCCTCCACCACGCGCAAAATGCCAGCGTGATTCAGGCTATCCAACCCGACCACGCGCTCAGAGATCGCTTGCAGATCCGCCCACAAAGCTGTGCTGAACGCCTGCTCTCCCCATCCGCTCATGCCGTTCTCGCCCACCAGTTCCACGATGAGACGATTCACATACGGCTCGTGGATACCCGGCGCGTTGCGCAGCGGTGGATCGGCCATGGTTACGGGGATGACATTCATCTGCGTGATCTTCACGTTTGTTCTCCTGGCATGATTCGGGTTTGACGTGGCGACTTCTCGCCGCGATCATGAGCGTAGTTAGATTGTCTGTCAACACTTCTACACACAATTGGAGCATATACATGACCGATCTGCGAACCGCACTGCACAGCGCCTTGGCGTTTCCCATCACTCCGTTCAATGCCAATGGCGATGTCGATCTCGATGCCGTAGCCACGAACGCCAGCTTCCTGCCCGCAGCCGGTATTGGCGCCATCGTCGCACCAAGTGGCACGGGGGAGATCTTCGCGCTCACCACAGAGGAAGCTCGTGAAATCGTGGCGGCAACAGCTTCGGTAGCGGGAGATATACCAGTAATTGCACCGGCAGGCTTTGGGCCTCGCGTTGGTGCGCAGATGGCACGCGAGGCAGAGGAAGCCGGTGCCCAGGCGATCATGGTGGTGAGCCCCTACTACGCCAAGCCAAGTGCCGATGGCCTGGTGGAGTACTACAAGCAGATCGCGAGTGGTACCAGTCTGCCAATCCTGCCATATGCTCGTGATAGCGCCCTCTTCACCCCCGCGATCCTGAATCGCCTGTGTGAAGAGCTTCCGCAGATCATCGCCTTCAAGGATGGCCGGGCAGACGTCCGCCTCTTTACGCAATTACGAGAATCCGTAATCTCATCCCAGGGCGAAGATCGGCTCGTATGGATCGGTGGCAGTGGCGACGATTTGGTTGGCCCGTACTTCGCCGCCGGCGCGGTGGGATACACCAGCAGCCTCGCCTGCTTCTGGCCGGAAGCAAGTGTGGAAATTTATCGCCTCGCCAGTAGCGGCAACTACACGGGATTGGCCGATTATCACCAGCGGGTAGTGAGTCCGATTTACCAGATGCGTCAGCTCAAACCTGGCTACGAAGTGAGTGTGATGAAGGCCGCGATGGAAATTCTGGGATACGTAGCAGGTCCCAGCCGGGCACCGCTGCAGAACCTGGATGCTGCCGAGATTGATCGACTTGCCGAAATCCTGCGCGTACTGGATGTTCCTTCTCGTGCGGATCGGGATCTGTAGCAGCTTGCCAATCCCGTAAGATTCCCCCTGGGAGCGATGCGGTTGTTGGCGAGATCGATTTCGCCACCCGATCTCTCAAACTCAGCGATCCGAAGCACCCTCATCTGTAATCCATCAGGAACACGACCGCCTCACGCAACTACGTGAGGCGGTCGTGATTGTTTTCAGCACTCGAAAAATCGTTGCGTTGCACTATACGTTGAAGCGGAACTCCACGACGTCGCCCGGACGCATCACGTATTCCTTGCCTTCCGTGCGTACCTTGCCTGCCGCCTTCGCGGCCACAAGGTTTCCGGCGGCAACGAGGTCATCGAAATCCACCACCTGAGCAGCAATGAAGCCGCGCTCGAAATCGGTGTGGATCACGCCGGCAGCCTTCGGGGCAGTATCGCCCTGCTCAATGGTCCAGGCGCGAACCTCTTTCGG
>JAFAEA010000107.1 GCA_023424355.1 Chloroflexota bacterium
ACCTACATCTTTAACAGGATAAGGATCAACGGGCAGATTATCCACCGCATTCTGTGCATCGGCCAGCATTAAATCATACAAATCTTCATAGCTGCTGCGATAACAGTTCATTGAAAGACTTTCGGCAGAAGTTTCTTTGGTTCTAAGATCCACGTTACCGTAAATTTCAACCAAATGCCAATAAGCGTAAGCACGCATGAAACTTAATTCACCAAAACGGATATCTCTCAGTTTCTTGTCTTTGAATTCCACTTGGTCAATCCGTTCCAAACCGGCATTACAGTCGTTTATAATTTCATACAGACGATTCCACGTATTCTTAATCTGACCAACCGAAGCTGTCAATTCTTCATATTTGGACATCTGACGGCCATAACCGCAATTGGCAATATTGATCCAAAGGTCGCCACCACCGTTCAGTAATAACACAAAATCTTCACGTCCATAAAACTGACCGCCCCAAAAAGCATAAGCCGAATTGACAAGGGCCTCAAAACCGGCCTGTTCTTTGTACACATTATCCGGGGTACTTCCGGCAGGATTGTATTCCTCCAAATCACATGATTGCATGCCCAACAACAGGGCGGCACATGCTGCAAATAGATATTTCTTATTGTATTTCATGATAGTTATTTCTTTTTTATCTGTTAGAAATCAAGATTCAAACCAAATATAAACTGACGCTGCAACGGAGCTTTAGCCGATCCTCCGCGTTCTGCATCGTAATCCTGAATCAAATGATTCTTGGCAAAAGAGAAGAGGTTATTGGCAGTGACATATGCACGAAGTTTGGACACACCCAATTTGGAAGTCAACGATTTGGGGAATGTATAACCCAGTGATACAGTCTTGATCTTCCAATAAGAACCGTCAATGTAATTCAAAGACTCGTATCCCAGATAGTTATAGAAATTGGTCTGAGCCGGACGCGGAAAATCATTTGACGGGTTTTCCGGTGTCCAATAGTTCAAATATGCGGGGAAGTTTCCTTTTCCCTGAGGATCGTAAGCACCTGCCAGTTCATAGTCAATCATCTGTCCCCAACGAGCTATAATATATACATTCAGATCGAAATTCTTATAACTAAAGTTATTATTGAGTCCTCCCGTCCATTTTGGAGACTGGCTGCCGAGATAAGTCCTGTCATTATCATCAATAATAAAGTTGCCATCCAAATCCTGCAATTTTATATCACCCGGCTTAAAAGACTGTGTCTTCTTTGCATCTTTAAAATATTTGGCAGCTTCCTCTGCTTCATTTTCCTGCCATATTCCCTGATTGATAAAATAATGATAGGAACGCAAAGGATGGCCAATCAGCAAACTACTGGTAATGGATGATTCGGCGCCAATGATATCCTTACCATCAATCAAATCGGTAATTTCCTCATGATTGGCAGCAAAGGTAAGGGTGGAGTTCCACTTAAAGTTTTTGTTATCCACATTGACGGTATTTACCGATACTTCAATACCACGGTTCATGGTTGCACCGATATTTTGATACATCTTGAACGGAGTTGCGTTACTACCACCCATGGAAGTAGGCAAAGTACGGGGCAACAGGATATCAGTAGTCTTTGTCTGGTATAAATCGACAACAGCCGAAATACGGTTATTGAACAAACCGATATCAAAACCTAGATCCCAGGTATTGGACATCTCCCAGCCTACATTCTCATTACCCACATATTCATTGTATATATAATAGGTATAGCCATTATCCTGGAAAGCAGAGTTTGTTTTCGGAGTCAAGCCCGACTGAGTTCCGTAAGCCATGATACCCGAGTTACCTGTCTTACCCCAACTTAAGCGCAACTTCAAGTTGCTAAGGGCTTCCACATTCTTCAAGAATGCTTCATCACTAATGCGCCATGCAGCAGCTACTGAAGGGAAACTTGCCCATTTATTGCCTTTAGACAAACGTGAGTCACCATCCCAACGATTGGAAACCGTCAACATATAGCGGCCTTTATAACTATAGTTGAAGCGCAAAGCATACGAGAAAGTCTGATGCTGTATATAATCCGATCCGATTACATAAGAGCTTTTATCATTGGCTCCCAGATTATGCCATAAATAAGAATCAACCAACTGGCCTTCACCTTGTGCATTCACCGATGTATATTTGGATTGTGTCCACGAAGTCAATGCAGTGGCACCAAAAGTATGATCTTTGACGGTTTTGTTATAACTGATAATATTATCCCAATTCACAAAACTCTTTTCGGAAGATTTGATTTTGGACAGTGACGTTGAATTCTGTCCCAAACGGTCAATAGAACCGGCCCCTTCAAAATCCTGCTTACGATAAAAAGCATAATTGGTTCCTAAATTAGAACGGAAAGTCAATCCTTCAATAGGGGTAAAATCCAGATACCCATTGGCTATCAAATTGGTTTTCAGCACATGATGTCTTGCAGCCACTTCAGATGCCTCATCCACCAACGGACTCACCTGTCCATTCTTTCCTAATGGATATTCCACCACTTTACCGTCTTCATCGTATGCTTTACCAAGAGGTGCATTAGTAGCAGCACGCCATAACACATTCTCGGCACGCTCATCCTGTGCATAATGAGTGATCTGTGTGGTCGCTCCTACTTTCACGGTCTTGCCCAACTTGTGCTCAATGTTCATACGCAAGTTGTACTTATCCATTTTATCATTTTTGAAAGAACCCTTTTCCTGATAATATCCGGCAGACAACATCGCGGTTGTCTTTTCCGTACCGCCCGAAGCTGTAACCTGATGGCTTTGAACAAGCCCTGTATGAAGCACCTCATCTATCC
>JAFAEA010000110.1 GCA_023424355.1 Chloroflexota bacterium
TTCCTCGATATCTCCGATCGGGTGGGATCGAATGGCTACGAGCAAGGGCTCCTCGGAATTGCCTTCCCTCCCGATTTTGCCGAATCGGGTGCCTTCTACGTGAACTACACAGATGCTGAGGGCACAACAGTCGTTAGTCGATTCTGGGTGGGTGAGGACGGCACAGTCGATGCCGCGAATGAAAACGTCATCCTCACCCAGCCACAACCGTTCGAGAATCACAATGGCGGGCAGATCAAGTTCGGCCCGGATGGCTATCTCTACATCGGCTTCGGCGATGGTGGTTCCGGTGGCGATCCCGAGGGTAATGGCCAGAAACTCGATACCTGGCTTGGCAAGATTCTGCGCATCGATGTTGACCCGACACTGACCCTGGCGGATGGTGAAACCTACGCGATTCCGGAAGATAACCCGCTGCAAGATCAGGAAGGAGCCCTGCCAGAGATTTATGCCTATGGCCTGCGCAATCCTTGGAGATTCAGTTTCGATGCCGAAACTGGTGATCTCCTCATCGCAGATGTTGGTCAGGATCAGATCGAAGAGATCAATGTTCTCCCCAATAACCCTGATACGGCGCTCAATTTCGGCTGGGGAATCATGGAGGGTTCCAGCTGCTTCCTCGAAGAAAACTGCGATACAACCGGGCTCACTCTGCCTGTAATGGAATACACCCACGAAGTTGGTGGTTGTTCGGTGACAGGCGGGGAAGTGTATTATGGAGAAAACCTGCCCGGCCTTTACGGCACATATATCTTTGCAGATTTCTGCTCCGGCCTTGTTTGGCAGGGGGTACGAGGCGAAGACGGCAACTGGACGATGAGTGATCCAATCCAGAGTGGATTGGCTATCTCATCTTTCGGAGTCGATGAACAGGGCGAGGTTTACGTTGTTGATCTCAACAGTGGAACTGTCTATCGTCTGGAGGCTCCCCTATGATCAGGATTCGATTGGCCAGTGCCGATGAAATCCACAAAGTCGCGCCGCTGGAACAGGCTGCTGCCGAAGTCTTTCGCTCCATAGGTATGGATGCAGTTGCAGATGATCCTCCAATTGCAGAATCGATTCTGCTGCAGGCTGTGGAAGAACAGCGATTGTGGTTTGCCGTGGAGTATGGCGTGCTGAAGGCGTATCTGCTGGGCGATTTTCTGCCACAGAGTCTGCACATCGAGCAGGTCACTGTGCATCCGGATGCCGCTCGTCGTGGTCTCGGTGCGTTGATGATCGAATCCGTATCCGCCGATCCACGATCACGGGAGCGCGGACTCATTACCTTGACCTCCTTTGCCAATGTTCCCTGGAACGCCCCGTACTACGAGCGAATTGGATTCCTCGATATTGCCGAATCCGAGTGGCCGGAGGGCGTGGCCGAAAAGGTTGCCGCCGAGCAGGAGCACGGTTTGGCTGTTTGGCCGCGGGTGGTGATGCAGCGAGTGATTCCGTCCGAGCCGGATGCGTTTCCGCCGGATGGCACACCCATCAAGGAATAGCTCCTTAAAAGGCAAAGCGCCCCGCGTGTCGTTCGAGTTGGCTGGGACTCGAACCGGGGCGCCTCACCGAGGGAGGGGAGGGCAGGAGCCTGATGCCATTGTTTCGTGGGGGAAAGGATGGCGCTCCTATCTGTAATCAAAGACGTTCGTCGGCAACAGATTGTTCCATTGCCAACCGCGTGTTTTCATACCCTCTACACCTAATAACGTACGAGTGCCGAAAAGGTGTCGCTTGACAGAAAAATTGGTTAGTACCAATGGCTGGTCCGTGATTTCCGTATGATCACGGTCATTTTTCTTGCATGGCACAGTGTTTGCGTGCGCTACTCCTGCTGAACGAATCGGTTTTCGATCTGTTCGGCAGAGATACTTTTCGTTGTACGTGAAGGACGTATACGTTTTGAAGAGAATTATCGCCCTTATCCTGACACTTATGATGGCCACCGCGGTCCTCCCGGTAGCAGCCGAAAGCGATTCCGATTCACAGTCGGAAGGCATCGGTGCTTCCTCCACCAGTAGCACTCCATCCGCAGATGCAACTGCCGATGCATCTCCGATGGCTTCTCCAATGGCCGGTGCCGTTGAAGAAGGCTCCTGGGATCTCATTGATGATGATGACAACTTTATGCAGCTCGAATTGACCGCGATCGAAGATCCGCAGAAGGATGGCGTGGAAGTTGTTGAGAACTTCGATCCGGAGAGTGCTTCCGAGGAAGGCGACTTCACGTTCAAGGAAGAACTTGATGCTCCTGAAGGATGCCGATTGTTGCAGTACGAAACTGCAGATATGGACGTTTATGTTGCTGCTTGCTCCAACGATGAGTTCGGACTGTTCGTTATCGGTAACGAAGAGGACGCCGTAACCGACGTTGCTCAGAAGTTCGTTGATGGTGAAGACAACATCCTTCCAGATGGCTACACCGAAGACCCTGCTTACAACTAGGAATCGGACAGGTTAGTCCATCCGCCAAATGTATGCACTCAGCGCAGTTGCCGATTCCGGCAGCTGCGCTGTTTCGTTTGGATACACACTCAGCGCCATTCCATCCATGACATTCCACATCTCCATGAATATTTCCCATGGGTAGTGTCGCCATACGGCAGTACCGGGATCGGTGAGATACACACCGGTTTCATCAAATCCGTAGGCGGTCATCACGTGCATGTATTGTGTGAGTTGATACGTGGATCCGTCGTCAGCCGGCACGTCGAAGCTGTTCACCGTGCCGCGCATGGCCAGCCACACCACCACGGCGCGGCCTTCGCTCAGCTCACTGCGGAGCACATCGGCAATTCCGTGCGCATAGATCACCTGACTGGGAATTCCCCAGCCCGAAAGAGCCTGATGCAGCGGCTCCGGATACAAGCCGTAATCCGTGGTGTTGCCCCATTCGCCCCAGATATTGCCGCGATAGCCGAGGTGCGGGTTATCGCTCAGCGGCACAACGGAATCGAAATCATATTCGCTGATATTCCAGCCACCCAGAGTCGCAGCAATGGTGGTGCTGGCATATTCGCAGCTTAGTGGCCGTTGCTGCTGATACAAATACGCGCCAGGGAGAAATGCCTGGGTTTGGGCTGATGGAGCCGGCAGCTGCTGCCGCCACGGATCCGGAACATACTGCTCTGGAATGCGATCGATGAGTGTCCCGGGCTGTACGATGCCGGATTGCACCAGCGCGAATACGCTCGCCACAATTGCGACTGCGGTCAACAACTTCCCGCGAAATCGCATGCGGAAACCTGATTCGGCTCGGTTGTTTCCCAGTGTGGCGGCCACTGCCCATTCTCCTTTGCATATAGTGTATCTACTCTGGAGAACGAGAGCGGTAAGAAAAAGTGTCACAAACGACCCAACCCGAGCAGGGACTCGGGTTGGGTCGCTACGCTATGGTGACGTTTTTGGTCTAGATCTGGTTCAGTGCCTGATCCAGATCGGCGATGATATCGTTCACATCTTCCAGGCCAACACTCAGGCGGATGAAATCCGGAGTCACGCCAGTAGCGAGGAGTTCTTCTTCGTTCAACTGGCTGTGCGTGGTGGTTGCCGGGTGGATGATGAGGCTTTTGGCATCGCCCAGATTCGCGAGGTGGCTGAACAGCTTCGCCGATTCGATCACCTTGCGACCGGCTTCAGCTCCGCCTTCAACACCGAAGCCCAGGAGTCCGCCGAACTGGCCGTTAGTGAAGTACTTCTTCGCGGTCTCGTAGCTTGGGTGATCCGGAAGGCCCGGGTAGTTCACCCAGGTCACCTTCGGATGATCCTGCAGGAACTTCACCACCGTTTCGGCATTCTTGCTGTGCTTCTCCATGCGCAGGCTGAGGGTTTCGGCACCCTGCAGAATCTGCCAGGAGTTGAATGGACTGATTGCCGGTCCCACATCGCGCATGAGCTGTGTGCGCAACTTGATGGCATACGCGATAGCTCCAAACGTTTCGGCGAAGCTGAGGCCATGGTAGCTCGGATCGGGATCGACGAAATCCTCCTTGAAGCGAGGATTGTTGGTCCATTCGAACTTGCCGCTATCCACAATGATGCCGCCCATGCTGGTGCCGTGGCCGCCTATGTACTTGGTAAGCGAATGGATCAAGATATCGGCACCGTGCTCGATTGGTCGTACCAGTGCCGGGCTTGGTGTGGTGTTATCCAGTACCAGTGGCAGACCGTGGGCATGCGCCACTTCGGCGACGGCAGCGATATCCAGTGTGCGCAGATCCGGGTTGCCAATGGTTTCGCTGTACACGGCGCGAGTTTTGTCCGTAATTGCCGCAGCGATCTCTTCCGGATTGGAATCCACGAACTTCACGGTGATACCGAAGCGCGAGAACACATAGTTGAACAGGTTGTAGGTGCCACCGTAGAGGCTGGTGGTGGAGACGATTTCATCTCCAGCCTTCGCCAACGTGAGTAGCGCCAGGGTGATAGCACTCTGACCACTGGCCGTGGCCAGAGCGGCGACGCCACCCTCGAGAGCAGCCACGCGCTTCTCCAGCACATCGGTGGTCGGATTCATCAGGCGGGTGTAAATGTTGCCGAATTCCTTGAGGCCAAACAAATTGGCCGCGTGCTCGGAATCGTTGAACACGTACCCCGTGGTCTGGTAAATCGGCACTGCGCGCGCACCGGTTACGGGATCCGGCACCTGACCGGCGTGAAGCGAATTGGTATCGAATCCAAAGGTTGGTTCCTGAGACATCGGTTTGTTTCTCCGTTGTTACGTAATCACTGGTAATCGTTCGTGAGACTCCTGGCGACTACACATGATGGAATCGCGCGGACGGTAATGCGTGATCATGAACTGACTCGCTCCGATCCCTTCGCAGCGTAAAGCGAATCCATGAACCCGCTCACCAGCGGATTCAGTTGATTCCAATCTTTGAGGAAGGCATCGTGACCGTTTGG
>JAFAEA010000131.1 GCA_023424355.1 Chloroflexota bacterium
GAATCGTTCGATCACGGTGAAGTGCGTCACCGCTTCCTTACCGGATCGGCTGGTGGCCATCTGCTGGCGATTCACGGTATTTCGACCAATCGGTACGTCAATCGTCGCGGTATCTTCTTCCACCACACCTGTGGCGAGGGCGAGATAGCGCTTGCGAACACTTCGCGCCATCCATTGCTCGGCCAGCGAGGTCTGGGCGCGATCCGATTTGGCGACCACCATGATGCCAGAGGTGTCCTTATCCAGACGGTGGATGATTCCCGGACGAGTGCTCCCCTGAATCGAGATCTCAGATGCATGGAAAAGCACGGCGTTGACGAGCGTGCCGGTGGCATGCCCGGCCGCCGGGTGCACCACCATGCCGGCCTTCTTGTTCACCATGAGGACATCGTCGTTCTCAAACACGATATCGAGCGGAATATTTTCCGCCAGAATCTCGGTCTCCTCGACCTCTGGCAGATCGAGTGTGATCACCTGGCCCGGTGTGACCTTGAAGCTTGGACGACGGGCAAATCCATCGACCAGCAAGGCGCCATCGCTAATGAGCTGCTGCAGATAGGTGCGGCTGAGATCCGGGAGTTCCTCGGAGACGAACTTATCCAGCCGCATGTTCTTGTGCTCCGTGGCGGGATAGAGCTCAATGAGCTCCTGCTGATCTTCATCTCGTGCCGATTTTTGCTGGTTCATACTTCAGATTCCTGTGATGTTTCCTGGTGCTCCGCGCCATTCTCGGCGCTCCATAGCAACAGAAAGATGAGTACAACGCCGATGCTGACTGCGCTATCGGCGAGATTGAATTTCCAAAACCGCCCAATGGCGATGTAATCGACAACGAATCCTCGCGAGAATCGATCAATAGCGTTACCGATGGCTCCACCCAAAACGAGTGCGATTGCAGCCGAAAGCCAAAACTCCTCGACGGCGAAGTGCGCCATGGAAACGAGACCGATCGCGATGATGACCACTGAAACAGTCGCCAGCACCAACGTACCCTGAGAAAACAGGCCGAAGGCGGCGCCGCGATTCTCGAGATACTCGAAGGCGGCAAATCGGCCAATGACTTCGTATCGGTTTGAATCCGCTGCGGGACCGATCCAATCGACCATGATTTGCTTGATCGATTGATCCAGCAAAACCACCGCCACGATGATCGCAAGCAACCAGAGCATTCGTTGTACAACCCTGGTACCAGTCACCGATCCTCCCAACCGTTATCGCTGATTATCGCATGCGCACTATAATGCCGAGTGGATTGATACACGGCTGACTTGCAAAGGATCAACATGACCAACGCTCCAATTCGACTTCTGATTGCCGGCGGTGGTACCGGTGGACACATCTTCCCCGCCGAAGCCGTGCTGCAAGAGCTCGCTGCCAGAGATATTCCCGTCGAAGCGATGTGGATCGGTCAGCGTGGTGGCCGAGAAGAGGAAGTCGCGCGCAAGCACGGAATCCAGTTTGCCACTATTCAGGTCGGCAAGGCACGCCAAACCGGTGAGCTGAAAGATCGCATCCTGAATGTCATCGATAAGGGACGCGTGCTCATCGGTGTTCCGCAGGCGTGGCAGAAGGTGCGGGGTTTCAAGCCGGATGTGATTTTCGCGACCGGTGGCTATGTGTGCATGCCGACTGCCCTCGCTGGTGCCAGCTTTGCGCCGGTGTTGGTGCACGAGCAAACCGTGCAAATCGGCAGCGCCAATCGCATGGCGAGCCGACGAGCAAGCACGCTTGCTGTGAGTTGGGACCAGGCGATTGAGGATGCAAACCGAAAGGGCATTAAGGCCAGGGTCGTCAATACCGGCAATCCGGTGCGATCTTCGCTGAACCAGGGAGATGCCTCCCGTGGATTCGCCGCGTTTGGTTTGAATCCGGATCTGCCCCTGCTTTATGTCACCGGTGGAGCCAAGGGTTCGGTGCCCGTGAACAAGCTGATCTCCGATTCGCTGCCGAAGTTGCTCGAGCACATGCAGATCATCCATCAAACTGGCCGGGCGGCGGAGAATCAGGATGCGGACAAGCTGGCCCAACTCCGCGAGACCTTGCCGACCCACCTGCGCGAACGCTATGTGGTGCGGGATTTCATTCGCGATGAACTGCCGGATGTCTTCGCCGCAGCCAGTCTGGTGGTAGGTCGTGCCGGTGCTGGCACCATAACTGAACTTACGTATTTGGCGAAACCATCGGTATTGATTCCGCTCGTGCCGACATCTGGCAACGAACAGGTTCGCAATGCCAACATGCTGGCCGAAGCTGGATCAGCTATCGCGATCGAGCAAGCGTCTACCACATCGGATCAACTGGCGGATGAGATCATCGCCCTGATATCTGATAATGAACGCCTCACGGCGATGAGTGAAGCCTCGAAATCCATCGCGAACACCAGAGGTGCCGCGAATCTGACGGATGAGCTGCTGAAGTTGGCAAGTCGCTAGCCAGCAGCATCGATCGCTTCAGCGACGCTGGAAACGGCCTCGATCTTCAACCCGAGGCTGCTTGACGACGGCAGATTCCCTGACCGTGCCGGGATAATCGCACGGCGGAATCCGAGGCGAGAAGCCTCCTGAATGCGGCGTTCGAGCTGCGTAACCGTGCGAAGTTCGCCGGATAGCCCGATTTCGCCGATGCAAACAGTGCCGGGATCGACGGGTCGATCGCGCAGACTACTCGCGACAGCGACGGCCAACGCGAGATCGGCTGCTGGCTCCTGGATGCGCAAACCGCCAACCACGTTGGCGTACACATCCTGTGTGCCGAGTCCCAGCCCTACCCGCTTCTGCAAAACGGCGACCAGCAGCTGCAGGCGATTGTTATCCAACCCATTGGCGCTGCGACGCGGCATGCTGAAGTTACTCGGAGTTGCCAGGGCCTGAACCTCGACCAGAATCGGTCGCGATCCTTCCATGGTTACCGCTACGGTGCTGCCAGGGGAACGCTCGGCGCGCTCCTCGAGGAATGCTTCGCTGGGATTACGTACTTCCTGAAGTCCGGAGCTCGCCATCTCGAACACGCCGACTTCATCGGTGGAACCGAATCGGTTCTTCACAGCGCGCAGAATGCGGTATTGGTGGAAGCGCTCGCCTTCGAGATAAAGCACGGCATCGACCATATGCTCCAGCACCCGTGGACCGGCGATGGCGCCATCCTTGGTTACGTGCCCAACGATGAACACTGGTACATTCGTGCTCTTTGCCCATTGCATGATGCGGCCGGTGCTTTCCCGCACCTGGGAGACACTCCCTGCCGCCGAGCCGAGCTCATCGATCATCACGGTCTGGATGGAATCGATGACCAGCAGTCCGGGACGGACATCATCGGCGACACCGAGAATGGTATCGAGATCGGTTTCAGCCATGAGTTGCACATTGGCTGAATCGATATCGAGGCGATCGGCGCGCAGCTTGATCTGCTGCACGCTTTCCTCACCACTCACGTACACCACCTCGGCTCCATTGTTGGCCAACTGGCCGGCAGCCTGAAGAATGAGCGTGGACTTGCCGATTCCGGGATCGCCACCGATAAGCACCAGCTCGCCGGG
>JAFAEA010000152.1 GCA_023424355.1 Chloroflexota bacterium
AGAAGGCCGCCGATCGCCTCATGTACACCAGCACTATGCTCAATGGCGATCAGGTGATTCCGCTCAAGTTCGGCCTGGTGACTCCGAAGCTGGACCGCTGGCTGGATACCGTTGACGCTGATATCGATGATCCGGCGATCGATGCCACCTTTACCGTGAACGGTGCAGAGTTGGTGATCACCGAGGATTCCACCGGTACAGGTGTCGATCGCGAGGCGGTCACCACCAGCCTGCATGAAGCTCTCCGCAATCTGGAGAAAATCGATCAGGATATTCCAACCTCGGTACTGGAACCTCAAATCACCCGTGCGAATCTGGAAGAGAATGAAGACGAAGTCCTCAACATTCTCAGTAACTCCGTTACCGTGCGCTTCGAGGATTCACGCTGGGAGATCCAGCCGGAAGAAGTATCCGCATTCATGGAATTCAAATCCGACGTGGTTGATGGCAAGGCCGTGACCAGTGTCGATTTCGACCGCACTCCGCTCGCCCAGTATCTGCGCGAGAAATTCACCCCGGAAGTGAATCGCATGCCGATCAACTCCAAGGTGCAGTTCTACAACGGCAAGCTTTCCGCGACTACAAAGGCGGAGAGTGGTGTCACCCTCAAGGCGAGTGAATTTGCAGAAATGGTGGCTGTGAGCTTCCTCGGGAATCACGAGCGGGTGGATGTGCCTGTGGTGATTACACAGGCCAAGGTTCGTGAAGATAACCTCGATACTCTGGGCATCAAGGACAAGCTCTGCCGGGTGGATTCGAACTTCCAGGCGGATCTCGGTTCCCAGCGCGAACACAATGTGATGACCGGTATCAATCTGCTCAACAACGTAATTGTGGCTCCGGGCGATGATTTCAGCTTCAATCAGTCCATCGGCCCAATTGAAGGAAATCCGGATTTCATCGGCGGTACCGGTATCGTTGCCGGCGTGATTCAGGATGAGTTTGGTGGCGGTATCTGCCAGGTTGTTACCACGGCTTTCCGGGCGGGAATTATGGCCGGATTGCCGATTACTCACTGGGATCCACATACCTATCGACTTACCGGTTACGAAAAGGATGGATGGGGACCGGGCTTCGATGCCTCGATCTTCCAGCCAGATTGGCAGGATCCATCCGAGTGGTCGGATCTCAAGTTCAACAACAACACCGAGAACTTCATTCTCATCTCCAGCTGGGCAGATAACGGCATCCACGTGGTGGAGATCTATGGCACCGCCACCGGTTGGGATGTGCAGATCTCTGAGACATCCGTCTGGGAAGCCGAACCGAACGACGACAACAAGTGGGTGGTCGATTGGGAAGCAGCATCCGGTACCAACTACGCATCCGCGTATCCGGTGGACGGCCTGAACGCCAGCTTCAATCGCACCGTGTTTGATGCCGAAGGCAAGGAAATGTACACCCGCGATTTCACCTCAGCATATAAGTCCCGCGGTTGGCAGTGCACCTGCAGCGCGGATATGGAAGGCGTGCCCTGCTGGTAGTGGCAACCGATGCAAGAGACACACAGCCCGGATGCGTATGCATCCGGGCTTCTGCGTTAACACCAGTCGCTCACCTGCTTCACCGTGCATGGATCGCAGGTAAATTTCGATCAATTTTATGACCTTCACAGTATTTTGATAAGTTAGTACGTATACCTGTACGTTCGGAATTGTCATACCAGTGGCACTGTTGGCGGCCTGATTTTGAGGCTTCAACTGGCCATAAAGCCGTGTACACTGGAGGAAACAAGGGGAAATTGCGCCGTATTTCCGGTAGCCTCGTTTATGGCACAAGGGGAGTTTAAGAGGGTCTATGTCCGAATTGCGTTCACCCAAGACCACCAATGATTCGAAGGTTGTGAGTGGTATCAACCGTCGTAACCTCATAAAGGCTTCGGCGGGTGCCGGTGCCATGTTGGCCGTTGCATCTGGTGCTGCGCCGGTGGGAATTCAACCCGCCACCACCCTGGCTCAGGAAGCCAGCGGCACCCGCGCCCGGAACTGGGAAGAATCCGACAACATCGATACCAGTATCAAGCTCGAGGGCGATGGTTGGGTCACCTTGGAAACCGAGTTCCCCTTCTGGGCGCTTGGATTTGGCTGGGATCGTGAAGTGGGCACCTGGCCCGTGGTGCAATATGGCATCAGTTACGATGGCGTGACCTGGGACGATGGTTATGCCATGGATGCCCACAGTGACGGTGGACCGGTCGCGACGGATAACCGTCACCACACCGATCTCCACTTTGCCGATGGCCAGCAGTACATCCGGTATCGCACCGTCGATGGCGAGGGCAATCTGGTGGTGCTGGATCGCTTCCAGGTGACCTATATCGATCCAACCGATGGACCATGGTCGGAGGATCGCAAGGTCACACTCATGCGTACCACCGCAGTAAACGATGATACTGCCGTACCACCGGCCATTATTACCCGTGCGCAGTGGGGTGCCAACGAAAGTTACCGTCGAGATTCCACCGGCGAAATCTGGCCGCCAGAATACGCCGAAGTGAAGCACGCAATTGTGCACCACGCCGCCGTTAACTACGGCTCCGATGGCTACAACGCCATCCGGTCCATCTATTACTATCACGCCATTACTCAGGGCTGGGGTGATATCGGCTACAACTATCTCATTGATACGCAGGGGCATATCTTCGAGGGCCGCGTTGGTGGCGCCAATGTTATTGGTGGCCATGCCTTCCAATACGCCATCGGTAGCTCCGGTATCTGTGTAATGGGTGATTACACCTCTGCCGATGCTCCTCAGGCGGCCAAGGTGGCTTTGGCCAATATCATTGCCTACGTCACCCGCGATTTGAACCCGCACGGAACGGCACCGTTCCACGAAGTGCCCGCCATGCCAACCATTGCGGGTCACCGCGATGTGGTTCAATCCGGATGCCCGGGCAACGGTCTGTATGACGATCTTCCATGGATCCGTAACACTGTGGCAACCACACTCGATCGCGGCTTGCTGGATAGCCAGGCCCCGGGCGGAATTGTTCCGGGCGACTGGGTGAAAATTCAGGTCGAAACCGGTTCCGGTTTGCAGATGCGAACCGCGCCCGGTACCGATCAGCCGATTGTGGCCACAATCCCCAACGGCACCCGTGTAGAAGTCGAAGAAGGTGCTCGCGCGTACCAAGGCTACAACTGGTACCTCGTGATGTACGGCGGCCGTAAGGGATGGGTCGTAGCCGACTGGCTCGTCGTGGATCCTCCAACCGATGATCCGATGCAGGGATACCTGTATGGCCAGAACATTCGCCTGCGGGGCACTGTCACGCTGCGCACCTCACCAAGTGTGAATGCAGCCAGCGCGGGTGCGGAGACCGGCACGTGGGCCTTCCTGATGGCTGGTCCATATACCGCTGGTGGCACGAAGTGGTTCCAGATTCGCACGCAGAATGGACGTGAGGGCTGGATTACCATCGATCAGTTCGCTATTGATAAGACCACGGCACCGGCATCTGCGTACAAGATGGGGGCCGCTGTGCGAACAGTACGCTCCACCGCCATTCGCGTACGCCCGGGTATTCCGCAGACTACGCAGGGAACAGTGGGTGCCGGTACTCGGCTCACCATTTCGGTGGCTCCGGTCGGAACCACTGGTGGCACGTGGTATGGCGTCTATGGCGGTACGGGTATCGGTGGTGGTTGGGTAAACGCAACCGACATCGATATCGCCCCAACACCGGTCACCGCTGTTGGGCAGCGCTTCCGCGTTACCGAAAATATGAACCTTCGTGGCGGTCCGGGAACCGGATTCGCGACAGTTGGCACCCTTACCGCTGGGACCACCGGAACGGTTATCGGTGGACCCACTTCGGCCAATGGCTACAAATGGTGGGATGTTCGCACCGATAACGGTCAGCAAGGCTGGGCCGCCGATAATTGGTTGCTCGCCAGCGGTGGTACCGCACCAACGAATCCGACCGATCCGCCTCCATCTTCCGGTGGCAAGTTCGCCGCCGGTGATACCGTGCGTGTGACCGAAGGCCTGAACATGCGATCGGGACCGAGCACCAGTAACGGTGTTGTTGCTGTGCTGGATGCCGGAACCACCGGAAAGGTGATCGGCGGACCAGGAAGCGCCAACGGCTATACCTGGTGGCGAATTGAAACCAGCCGCGGAACCGGCTGGGTGGTTGAGAACTGGATCGTGAAGCAAGGTGGTTCTACACCAACCGATCCACCGCCAACTACCGGTGGCAAGTTCGCTATTGGCGATACTGCCCGCGTGACTGAAAACCTGAATATGCGCTCGGGACCGGGCACCGCAAATGGAGTGATCACCATTCTCGGAGCGGGTGTCACCGGTAAGGTGATCGAAGGTCCACGCAGTGGCAGCGGCTACACCTGGTGGCGCCTGGAAACCAATCAGGGCACCGGTTGGGTGGTGCAGGACTGGGTTGTGAAGCAATCCGGTGGCTCCACGCCTCCGCCATCGTCTGGTGGCAAGTTCGCTATTGGTGACACCGCTCGCGTAACCGAGGGTGTGAACATGCGAACCGGTGCAGGTACAGGCAATGGCGTAATCACCGTTCTGCAGCCAGGAACCACCGGTAAGGTGATTGAAGGTCCGCGAAGTGCCAACGGTTACACCTGGTGGCGATTGCAAACCAGCGCAGGTACTGGTTGGGTGGTACAGGATTGGATTACCAAATCCGCCCCCGCCACACCGAAGTTCGCTAAGGGTGATACGGTGCGGGTTACCGAGCCGCTCAACATCCGCAGTGGTGCCGGCACCGGTAGTGGTTCCATCGCCGTTCTGCAGCCAGGGGTTACTGGCAAGGTGATCGATGGTCCACAGAGTGCCAGTGGCTACGTTTGGTGGCGAATTGAGACCGGTCAGGGCACTGGCTGGGCCGCACAGGATTGGCTCACCAAATAGCACCAGGTAGCCATCTACATTGATTCATGAGAAACAGGGCACGCATACGTGCCCTGTTTCTGTGCATTCCTCGCTTCATCCTTCATACTTGCCTGCATATTGGAGGCTCGTTCATGTCACTTTCCCGCATCTATTTCTCTGCCGATGAAGATTTTCTCAGCACCGCTGCCGATGAGCTGCGACCGCATTTCCCCGACGCCTGGATGGAACCGATTGGTCCGGATATCGCCGTGTTCGAGGATGAGGGCGTAAGCGTCTCGCTGTTGGCGGAGACCATTCGCGAGCAGATGCTCGTGTTTCCGCGACATCTCTTCCGCGGTGTGGCAGAGATTCCGCATGAGGAAATCGAGGATCTGGATAGTTTCGGCGATCTCGCGCTGGATGCCTGGAATCAACTGCCAATGCCACCCAAAGTTGCCCTTCAGGTGTGGCAGAGCGGCGAGGTGAACTCACCGTTCCGCAACGATCAGCTCTGGCATCGGCTGGCGAATGCCCTTGCCGATAGCGATATTCAGGTGGTGCGCGGTGGAGCGAACCACATCCTCAGTGCCTGCCAGGTAGCGGAAGGCATTGTGCTCGGCTCGAATGGCGTGGCGAATGCGCTTTCCGACTGGCCGGGAGGCAGAGTGCAGCTGGCGAAGCCAAAAGGGCAAATCAGCCGGAGCGAATTCAAGCTGGAGGAAATCATCCGCACAGAGATCGCCGAACTGCCGACCGAAGGCACAGCGCTCGATCTGGGCGCATCGCCTGGAGGCTGGACACGAATCCTTCTCAATCGCGGTTTGGATGTGGTTGCGGTGGATAGCGGCAAACTGGACAAGCGTCTGGATGCAAAGCAGGGACTTACGTATATCCCGACATTGGCCGGTCCGTTTCTGGCAGAGAACACTCGAATGTTCGATGTGGTGGTGAACGATATGCGGATGGAGCCCGGACTCAGCGCCAATGTGATGAACAGTGCTGCCCGGTTCGTGCCGAGTGGTGGGATGGGCGTGCTCAGCATCAAAATCCCGGCCGGAAGCAGCGCCCTGAAGGTGATAGACGATACGCTGCGCGTACTGCGTCGGGAATGGAAGATCGAGGCAGTACGCCAACTCTTCCACAACCGCCACGAAGTGACGGCGATTCTGCGTCGGAGTTAGCTTTCCGGGCCGATTGGTTCATCGAACACGGATCCATCCTTGAATCTCTGCCGAACCACGCCGCCTTCGCGGGCTTCTCGTAAAGCAGCCTTGAGATCCTCTGGATCAACCGGTTGGCCGAACTTTCCTGCGATCTCATCCGCAGAGAGAATCCTTCTTACAATGAACTCGCCGTCCTTGTTTTGACTAAAACTCAATCGATCCCCTGCCTTGGCACCAAGAGCCTGGCGAACATCGGGCGGTACTGAGACCTGTCCTGATTTGGACAACTTTCTGACTCCACCAAACACGCGTGACGTGCGTCTTTGATTTGTGGTCATGTGTACCTCCACGTGGAATGTCTCAGCTAACCGTCTGCCCAGATTGGTCCAGCGAAGGCCGAGGCGAGTCTCTTATCGAACGTGGCGAGTTCGGCATCATGAGCTTCTGCTCTGGCGGCAATTACGGCATCGGAGAATTCGAGCTTGGGTGAGTCCTGCAGAATCCGCAGAGCGCTCAAATAGATTTCGGTTTCAGTTTGGCCCATGCTCCAGCCAAACCACCCAAGCATGCGGCTCATAAGATCGCAGAAGTTCTCAACCGTGGTGTCGCGATCTCTCATCACCAGTACGTAGAAACACTCGTGCAGAACGATTTCCGGGATGATCGCTTTTGTGAACCCCGCTGCGATTTCACCCATGAGCTGGGTCGCTTTCTCATGATGCTTCTGATCGTTCTCGGTGATCGGCTGACGGAGTGACGCCAACACCACGTTTGTATCAATCACGATCATCCTATTTGCCCGATTTTTCATAGACGCTTCGTACCATTGGGGTTTTATCGATCTCGCCAAGGTAGGCAGTAAGTGTCTTGCCTCCGGGAGGCGGACCAAGGCTGCCCGCAAACTCCTCGATACTCAACGGTTTGGTGGATTCGACATGAATCTTGCCATCCTTTGCGCGCACGAGATCCACGTAATCACCAGGTTCAACTCCAAGTGTTTTGCGGTACTCTGCAGGCAAGGTCATTTGCCCGGATTTGCTGATGCGGACGCGAGTGCGTGTAGTGCGCTGAATTGGCGGTGCAACCATGTGGGTCTCCTGTTCTGTGATCGCGAATGGTCTGCATAACCACACTATCATGAACAGGGTCAGATTGCATTAAATCGTGATGTAGTCATTAATTCGGATCGCGATTACGACTCCGGCTCGCGAAGTTGGTCTGCGTCGGTGAAGAAGGTGCGGTATCCCCATTCCACCAGAATCACCACGCTCACGGCAACCGCCGCCATGATTCCGACCATGATGGC
>JAFAEA010000227.1 GCA_023424355.1 Chloroflexota bacterium
AGTCGCGCCTGCAAACCGACATGAGAATCGCCCATATCGCCTTCGATTTCGGCCTTCGGCACGAGAGCGGCGACAGAGTCGATCACGATCACATCGAGACCACCACTACGCACGAGGGTTTCGGTAATCTCCAGGCCCTGCTCACCGGTATCCGGCTGGGAGATGAGGAGATTGTCCAGATCCACACCCAGGCGGCGGGCATATACCGGATCAAGTGCGTGCTCGGCATCCACGATGGCCGCGAGGCCGCCGCGCTTCTGCGCCTCGGCAACGATGTGCATAGCCAAAGTGGTTTTACCGGAGGATTCCGGACCATAGATCTCAATGATGCGGCCGCGAGGAACACCACCAACACCAAGGGCGATATCCAGGGCAAGGCTGCCGGTCGGAATCGATTCCACCTTGAGCGGATTCGTATCGTCCGGATTCATCTTCATGATGCTGCCCTTACCGAACTGTCGTTCGATTTGGGCAATTGCGTTTTCGGTGGCCTTCAGTTTCTCGAGTCGTTGCTTATCCTGATCGACCATGGTCTTGTCTGTCATGGTTTCGGGTCCTTCTCTCGCGCATTGGCGCTGGGCCGGCAGATTTTCGCCGGGAGTGTTCCGCGTCATCATCCGTCCGAATCGAACAGATGTTCTGTATTGCATCTGCAAGTGTACAGGTGTTTAGGGTACTGGTCAACTATGCAAGTCATCGGATATCGGAAGGCACCATTCCTGCAACCTGCTGGAAAAGCAACAAAGCGCGGGACCGTTTGGTCCCGCGCTTTGTGCTAGAAGCTATCCAGAAGTTACATCACGGCGAAGGAAGACGATGTACGAAATCGCGACGAAGATCGCGGTATACACAGCCAGAATCGCGGCCGCCCGGTAATCAATCCCGGCAGTGTTGATATCTGCCCCATCGAAGCCGGAGATTTCGGCAACGTTGTATGAGATACCCCACTTCTCGATCTTCTCGAAGAAGCTGCTGGCCATACCAAGCAGGAGGAAGATCGGCTGCTCAATGAACGAGAGTCCGAGAGCACCAGCAATTCCGGCAGCATTGGATTTGAACACCGTTGCCAGCATGAATGCCAGGGCGATGTACGGAAGATTGGTGTAGGTCAGCTTGGCAGCGTATTCAAAGCCATCGCCCAGAACTCCCATGCTGAAGCCAGATGGCTCGCCTACTACCTGACTACCGATAAGGAACATTGCGGCCACAACCAGCGTCAGCAGTACCACGAACAATACGGTGTAGATCAGCACGGAAAGAAGTTTGGCGGTCAGCAGGGATACCCGGGATCGGGCACGCGCGACCAATGGACGCAACGTGTTCCAACTGAACTCGCTGCCCATGCTGCCGGCGGCGATGATGATGAGCATGACGGAGCCGAAGAAGCCGACGGCCATGGAGATTCCAAACTCACTGAAGTTCGTGAACGTGGCCTGTTCACGCAGATCCTGCGATTCCTGACCGCTGGTCAGCAGGCCAGCCAACACGAAGCCACCGTAGATCAGACCTATGAGCAAGGTGGCGATGACGAACAGAATCCAACTCTGCGCGCGTTTGCGCATGCGGAATATTTCACTTGAGAGAAGATTGAGCATTGAAAAGCGATCCTTTCGGGAGTGCCCGCATATGGCTAAACGGTGTCGCCCTCGGTGAGTTCAAGGAAGAGTGATTCGAGAGAGCTGCGACGTGGCGAGATCTCGTTGGCAAAGATGCCTTCGTCCACAAGCGCGCGGTTGATGGAGGCGCCGCTCTCAGGATCAGCAACCACAGTGAGAAGATCCTCCTTGCGGGTCACCTGCTCCACACCTGGCAGCCGCTGGATGATGTTCTGGGCCGCTTCGAGCTGACTGGCTTCCACACCCACTTCGATAAAGCCACCGCGCTGTAGCAAGTCATCCACACTGCTCTCGGTGATGAGCTGTCCGCGACGCACGATCGCGACTCGATCGCTCACCTGCTCCACTTCGTGCAGCATGTGGCTGGCCAAAAGCACGCCGTGTCCTTCTTGCGCCAGACGCGGGATGATTTCGCGGATCTCGCGCTGACCAGCCGGATCGAGTCCGTTGGTGGGCTCATCCAGAATCACCAGCGCCGGGTTGGTAAGCAAGGTACTGGCGATACCCAAACGCTGCTTCATACCAAGGCTGTAGCTCTTGAACTTGTCTCGGGATCGCTCGTAGAGGTTCACGAGCTTCAGGAGTTCGTCGACCCGCTCGTTCGTGACATTGCCGACCATTTTGGCGTGCGCAATCAGATTGTCGCGTCCGCTCAGGTAGGGATAGAACGCCGGGTTCTCGATGATGGCACCGACATTCTCGGAAACGATGTTCTGGTTGCCGGCGAGCGGTGTTCCCATGATGGAAACATTGCCATCGGTTGGGCTAATGAGCCCGAGCACCATACCGACGGTCGTGCTTTTGCCGGCACCGTTCGGGCCAAGGAAGCCGACCACTTCGCCCTGCTCCACGGTGAGCGAGAGCCCGTTTACGGCAGTAAAATCGCCGAACTTCTTGGTCAGGTTCTGAAGCTCCAGCACCGCGCCATTGCCGTTCCCACGTTTACCTGCTGCACCGATCGTCGGCACAGGTGCTGATTGAGTTGCTTGCATGAATCCTCCAAATACCGCGGATATCCCACAGTTACTTATCCATTGTGAGTTACGGATGTGACATGTGATGCACGGAAATGTGTCGATAATTCGAACTGCCCGATGCCACGTTCAACATCGGGCAGATTCGTTATCGCGTCACTTCTTGCATCTGCCCCAGCTTGAATAGCTGGCTGAACTTCGGAGGCTGACCATACATCAGCACACCCACGCGATAGAGTCTGGCGGCGAACATCAGCGCCAACACAATAGCGATGACGAGGCCGATGATACTTACCGCGATTTCCCACGGCTCCGGGTTTCCGTTCACCAGGCGCAGCATGGCCACAAAGACCGATGTGCCCGGGAAGAGGTACGCGACCCTCGCGATGATGCCATCCGGATTGCTCATGCTCAGGAGCGCCGCGAAGTAGCCAATCATCATGACGGTGGTCATGGGGGCGATGGCTGTCGACACTTCTTCCTGACGTGAGACCAGGGATCCGACACCGGCATAAAGCGCGCCGAAGAGGAGGAAGCCGAGCATGAAGTAGAGCACGAACCATCCCATGCTGGACCACGCAATGGCACCGAAATCGATGTTGAAGAGGTCTTCCTTCGGCACTCCGAAGAGCGAACCGATCTGCTCCTGGAAGCTGCCCATAATGCCGACTGTGAGCGCCAGCGGTGCGATCTGCATGATAGCGGTCGCCATAATACCGATAACTTTGCCGGCAAGCAGGTCTCGCGGCGTCGCGGCATTCAGCATGATCTCCATGATGCGGCTGGCTTTTTCTTCCACCACGCCCTGAGCAATCCACTGACCGTAGATCATCACAAAAATAAAGATGATGATGGTGCTGGCGTAGGCGATAACGTAGTTGACGATGTCGTTGGCACTATCATCATCGGATGCCGAATCCGGATCGGCCGGAGTCACCGTGAGCGATGGTGCCGAGAACACCTGTTGCACTTCCTCGGCGCTCATGCCGGATTGATCAATTTGGTGCTGAATCGCCACGGCATTCGCACTGGCCACCAGCATCTGGGCGGTGGAATCCTGAGCATCTCCGGATTCCGAGAGGATAGTGAAGGCGAGGCCATTCTCATCCTCAGTCACGATGATGGCGAAATCAGCATCCTCGTTCTCAACCTGAGTTCGGGCTTCGTCTTCAGAACCCACCTCAGTGAGCTGGAAACGTGTGTCTGAATCGGCAGTAACCGATTGCAGTGTCGTATCCAGCAAACTCACGGAGTTGGCGCCCGCGGTGTCCACAACCACTACATCACTGGTGGATGGTCCATCATCGCCGCCGGTGAATTTGGCGATGAGAATCGGTGCGAGGCAAACCAGGGCAACGATCACAACCTGGGCAATGAGGCTCATACGATAACTGCGGGTCGCAGTTCGGGTGCGGATTTCGCGACTGGCAATCAGTCGAATTCGATTCCAATCAAACATGGGTACTCTCCTGTCATCAGGTGAACGCTAGCGGGCCACCTGCTGCTGATTGCCCATTCGGAAGATATTCATGAAGTTCGGCTTCTGGCCGTACATCAGCACACCCACGCGATACACACGGGCGGCGAGCAACATGGCCAACACACCGGATACGGCAAGGATGACGATGCTGGCCGCAATTTCGATTCCGGATGGATCACCCATCAGAATCCGGGACATTGCCACATATGGAGACGTGAGCGGCACGAGGAACAGGATCTTGGCGGCAAGGCTGTTTGGGAGGGCCATCACCACGTAGGCCAACACGAGGCCGATAACAATGATGATGGTGACCGGACCAACGGCCTGATTCACTTCTTCCTGTCGACTCACCATGGATCCGGTTGCCGCGAAGAATGCACCGTACAGGACGTATCCGAGAATGAAGTAGACCAGGAACACGGCAACTGCCTTGAACGATACGGAAGCAATATCGAAATCGAAGGATTGCGTCAGCGAAACATCCAGGGCATCAGCCAGTCGCGGTTGCAGTGCAAACGAGATTCCTGCCGCCAATACCATCGGAATGAGTTGGCCAAGGCCGGCAATCAACACACCCACAACCTTGCCAATGAGCAATTCTCGTGGCGAGGCGGCATTCACCATGATTTCCATCATGCGGCTGGCTTTTTCCTCAACCACACCCTGGGCAATCCAGGTGCCATACATCAGGAACATGACGTAGGTGAGCACGAGCCCAACATTGACGATCGCGAAGAGTGGTCCATTGAAGTTGTCGGCGGGATCGTTCGATTCCCCGCCCAAATCCTGAACCTGAACGGCTGGCGAACC
>JAFAEA010000235.1 GCA_023424355.1 Chloroflexota bacterium
GCGGTTTTGAATCCACCCAGCGCGCTGGAGGTGAAGCCAACTCGACCCGGAGTTGCCTGGCGGATGATGGCGAACAGTGACGTGAGGCGGGCCTGCTCGGCGCGAGCGGCATCCCAATCGCCAGCGAGGGATGCATCGTAAAGACGTCGGTAGCCAGCAGGGTCGACATTGCCGAGTCCTGGTACCACACCATCGGCGCCGCCGAAAATCGCGTAATCCACGGTCAGTTCGGAGCCGGTGAACACGGCGACCTGTGGGAACTCCTGCATCGCCGACACGATGGCGCGGAAGTTCGCTTCATCGCCGCTACTATCCTTCACACCCACAATCAGGCCCTGCTCAGCGAGCGCGCGCAGGGTTTCGGCGGTGATAACGGTCTGCACATTGGAAGGGATGTGATATGCCAGCAACGGCAGCGATGTCGCGGCCTTTACCAACTGGAAGTGACGGATGATCTCATCCTGGTTGGGACGGATGTAGTAGGGGCCGCAAAGCACCACGGCATCGGCGCCGAGTTCTTCAGCCATGCGAGCGTAATCAATCACGGTGCCCGTGCTCATGGCAATGGCGCCAGCCAGAACCGGCACGCGACCATTCACGAACTTCACGGTGAGTTTCAGCACTTCGCGTCGTTGGGCGTCGTTCATTGCGCCGGCTTCGGAAGTGGATCCCAGCGCGAAGATTCCGGTGACACCGCCTTCGATCTGATACTCAATCAGTCGCTCCAGCGAGGCGGCATCCACCTCGCCATCGTTGGTGAAGGGAGTGCACAGCGGTGGCACCACGCCACCAAATTTCTCGGGATATGCCATGAGTTGTCTCCTCGGATTCCTTTTGGATATTGCTTACTGTTTCATGCGCGGGTCAAAAGCATCCCGCAAACCATCACCAACAAAATTCACTGCCAGCACGGTGAGCACAATCGCGATTCCCGGTGGCAACCACAACCATGGCTGACCTTCCAGCACGCTGACATTGCGTGCCACATTCAACATATTTCCCCAACTCGCCGCAGGCGGCTGTACACCGAGACCGAGGAAGCTGAGTCCAGCTTCCAGCAGAATGGCGGTGGCCACGCCGAGGCTGGAGTACACAATGAGCACATCGTAAGCGTTGGGCAACGCATGCCGAAGAACGATTCTGCTGGATGGCGCACCCAGCGTTTCCGCCGCGTGGATGTATTCCAGTCTCCGCACGCTCAGCAATCGGGATCGCACCAGGCGAGCGGGCATCGGCCAGTTAAGCAGTCCGATGATGAGGATGATGTTCCGAACTCCTGGGCCCACGATGGCCGCCAGCGTGAGGATGGCGACGATGGCCGGGAAAGTCATGAACACATCTGTGGTGCGCATGATGATCGAATCCCAGATGCCGCCAAAGTACCCGGCGATGGCGCCAAGAAATGCACCGATCACCACCGAGATGAGCACTGCCACCACACCGACCATCAACGAGATACGGCCGGCGTAGAGTGTGCGCGTGAGAATATCGCGACCGGTGCGGTCGGTACCGAGCCAGTGATCAGCCGATGGTGGCTGGCTGCGCGCTCGCAGATCCACCTGGTTCGGTTCCCATGGTGTCAGCCACGGTGCGAAGATCGCCGCGAGTACGATGATGACCAGAATCACCAATCCCACCACGGCAAGTTTGTGCTTCATGAAGCGACGCAGCGCCAATTGACCTGGGCTGGGAAGCTCCTTGATGTTGCCACGATCGGTTGTTGTGGCAAGTGCGGTATCAGTCATATCGCACCCTCGGATCTACGACTGCATAGGCGATATCCACCAGCAGATTGACGATGAGAATGATGATGGCGAGGATGAGGATGAGTCCCATGATCAGGGCGTAATCCCGACTTTCCACACCTTCAATGAAGAGACTCCCCATTCCTGGCCAGGAGTAGATGGCTTCGATAAATACCGCACCACCGAGGAGCCCCGGAATGTAGGAGCCGATGATGGTAATGATGGGAATGAGCGCATTCTTCAGGGCGTGGCGAATCAGAATCACGTTCTCCACCAGTCCCTTTGCCCGGGCTGTGCGCACATAATCCTGATCCATCACTTCCAGCATTGCCGAGCGGGTGTACCGCATGGTGCTGGCGATGTACTGGATGGAAATAATGAGCGCCGGCAAAATGAGGTGCTTCAATGTATCGAAGAATCCGCCTCCGCCCGGTGTGTTCATACCTCCCGAAGGCAGCCAGCTCAGCTGGAGGGCGAAGATATAGAGCCCGATGAGACCCAACAGATACACCGGAAACGAAATACCGAGGAACGCAATGACGGTGAGCACCATATCAATGATGGAATACTTCTTCACCGCGCCAACGATGCCCATGAACACGCCAACTACGATGCCGATGACCAGCGCCGTACCCATGAGCGTGAGCGTTGGCATTACGCGTCGACCAATGGCATCGGTCACAGGTTCCAGATTTTTGGAGCTCACACCCAGGTTGCCCTGAACGGCTTCCCAGAGCCAATAGAAATAGCGAATATAGAGTGGCTTATCCAAACCGAGTTCGCGCCGAAGGGCCTCCCGCTGTTCGGCGGGCAAGGGAGCATCGGGCGGAATATACGAATTAAGCGGATCTCCTGGTGCAGCCTGCAACAGAAGAAACGCGATGATGGTGATCAGAAGCAGAATAGGAATGCTTACCAGTAATCTCTGCTGAATGTATCTACCCATAGCGTGCCTCTGGGAAATAGCAGAGTGTCGTGCCCGTAACAGGCACGACACTCACGTAGATGCTACTGGCCCGAAATGGTCCAGGTCTCAGCCGCATCGTAGTAGCGACCACCGCCCGGAGCGGGGTTCCACACAAAGCCTTCAACGGTGTTGCTCACCGCACCGTAGCGATCCGCAACCCACATCGGGGCCCACGGCAGCTCGGCATTCTGCAGTGCACACACATCCTGGTAGATGGCGGCGCGTGCTTCAGGATCGGATTCCACCAGACCCTGGGCATACAGATCGGTCATTTCCGGGCTATCCACACGCACGCGGTTCACGCCTTCTGGCGGCTCCGGCATGGTGAAGTATGGTCGGGTGATATCCGGATCAGGGCCGTTACCTCCACCGCCGTAGAAAATATCCCAGCCATCGGTGCCATTCATCAGGTCATTGAAGGTTGGGGTATCCACGAAGCGGAGGGTGACATTGATGCCGACCTCAGCGAGGTACTGCTGCATGGTCACCATGACATCGTTGGAGAGCTGATCGGTGTAGTAGGTGACGATTTCGATTGGCTCGCCCTGCATGTCTGCCCAGCCCACTTCATCCAGAAGCTGCTGTGCCTTTTCAGGATCGTAGCTGTAACTTTCGAGATCGCTACCAACGAAGTTCTCGTTGCTCAGGCTGCAGGAGAGAATGGTGGCATTGCCGCCATACAGCTGCTCCACAATCGCATCGCGATCGATGGCGTACATGAAGGCCTGGCGAACGCGCGGATCTTCGAAGCGCGGATCAGTGAGATCGAAACCGAGGTAGTTGGCTACCTGGCTCGGACCCTGCAGGATGGTGAACGCATCGTCACCTTCCATATCCATAGCTTCATCAGCATCGAGATAGGTGTACTGAATATCGCCACTGCGAAGGGCAATAACGGCAGAACCAGCCTCTGGATAGTAGCGGTTGATCAGGCTATCCAGCTTCGGTCGGCCTCGGAAGTGACCATCATAGGCATCAAGCTGCACGTACTCACCTGGTCGGTAATCTGCCCACATGAATGGACCGGTACCGATCGGGTTGGTCTTCCACCAGTCGCTCTGAATCAGATCGGCCGGGGCAATATCGGCGAGCTCATGCTCTGGCAGCATCACCAGCATGGTGAGTGCATCCAGAATGGCTGCGCTCGGGCCACCAAGAGTCATCTCCACGGTGTACTCATCCACCGCAGCGATCTCCTGTACATCGGAGAACTTGGCACCAATCCAACTGGCGCTTTCCGGATCCTTGGCGAGGTTGACTGTGAACACGAAGTCATCGGCAGTGAACTGCTCGCCATCGTGCCATGTCACATCCTGTCGCAGATTGAAGGTATACACGGTGCCATCATCAGAGATGGTCCAGTCTTCGACCAGTTCACCCTGAATCTCGGTCATCTCTACGTTGTACAGCAGTGGTTTGCTGTAATACTTTTCCAGCCAGGTGAAACCGGCTGTGGCCTGAAGTGGGTTGAAGCACTCCGGGCAACCGCCCGGACCTGCATCAAATGCACCCACCATCACACCGCCGCCATCATCCTGTGCCGTTACCGGTGCACTGGCGGGCAGTGCGGTAAACATGAGGGCCACAAGCAGTGTTAGCCGCAGAACTGTGCCCCGTACTGTTGATGTAGCTCGCATAGGGAACTCCTTCGAAAATCGTCGTCAAACTGAAACTGCGCGGTTAACCTTCTCCCTTCACGTGATGGGGTCATCGTCCCTGAAATCTGAATTAGCAAATGGAAGTCGCAACGCCTGAAAGTGCGTTTTCATGGCATCGCTGGCTGCACACTTGTTGCGATCGGCAATGGCATCGACAATTGCCCGGTGATTCGCGGCGTTATCGCGCAAGAACGCAATGGACTGAATCGGCATTCGCACCTGATTGCAGATATCCCAGAACGAATCCAGCATTTTCTGCAGCATGCTATTACCGCTCCGGCGATACAGATAGGTATGGAATCGGAAATCCTGCTCCAGAAATTCCTCGCCGCGTTCGGCTGCCTGCGCCATCTGATTGGTAAGCGAATAGAGCGCGAGGATATCGGTTTGACGGTAGGAATCGATGAGTTCGGCGACCAATGCACTCTCGATGAGTTCACGCATGGCCACGAGTTCGTTGAGATCATGACTCAGGCGGTTCGGGTGGGCGTTGGATTCCAGTGAAATGTGAAATGCCAACGAACTCACCACGCTGGCAAAGCTGAACGAGCTAACGAACGTGCCCCGTCCATGTTGCGATTCCAGAATCCCCTGTGATTGCAATCCACTGATTGCCTCGCGCAGCGATGCCCGGCTGATACCCAGCTCACGAGCCAGCTGCGGCTCGGGCGGCAAGGCATCACCACTCACGTGACCCTGTTCCAGGACATAACGCTTGAGCTTGTCCTGGTTGGATTCGGCAGCAGGAGCTTCTCCCACCAGTGATGTTCGGTGCATCGATACTCCGAATGTATACACAAAGCAACAACAGATCAGACAAATATTGGAATCTGTATGCAGGATATCATCTCGCTTTTGATTGAACAAGCCCTTCGATCACGATGATCGAAGGGCTTGTCTGTACGTGTATTCGCGAGTTTTTGATGTGTCTAGAGCAATCCGGTTTGCGTGAGAATCTCCCGAATCCGCGCCGTTTCTTCGGTGTTGAGTGATGGCATCGGTCGGGCCATGGTGTTGGTAGCGATAATGCCCATCTCCCGAAGAGCCGTCTTGTATCCGCCGATAACCTCGGCGGAGTTGCCAACTCGACCAGGTGTGGCCTGATGCACAATCCGGAAGAGGTGGGAAAGTCGCTCCTGCTCAACGCGCGCGGCATCCCAATCTCCAGCCACGGAGGTGTCGTACAGCTTGCGATAACCGGCCGGATCGACGTTACCAAGTCCAGGAACCACGCCAGCGGCACCGGTGAACATCGCGTAATCCACGGTTACTTCGGCACCAGTGAAAACCGAGAAATTCGGAATCTGCTTTGTGCGTGACACCAGCTGGCGGAAGGCCGGCTCGTTGCCACTGCTGTCCTTCACACCCACAATCACGCCTTCGGCCGCGAGGTTCGCCACCACATCGACACTCAAAACGGTTTGCGCCATTTGCGGGATGTTGTAGGCCATGATCGGGATATTGATCGCCTGCTTCACGATGCGGAAGTGGTTCGCAATCTCGGCATCGCTGTACTTATGGTAGTAAGGACCCAACACCACGGCAGCATCTGCACCCAGCTCTTCGGCCTGCTGCGCGTATGCGATCACGCTCTCCAGCCCCATACCGATCGTGCCTGCCAAAACTGGCACCTGACCAGCGATGGTACCTACCGTGGTTTCGATGACCTGCTTGCGTTGGGCATCGCTCAAAGCACCGGTTTCCGAGGTGGTACCAAGGGCAAACACACCGGTCACACCGCCATCGAGCTGATATTTGAGTAGCTTCTCGAGCGATTTTGTATCCACCTCACCATCGGTGGTGAACGGTGTGCAGATTGGCGGAACCACGCCGCCGAAATTTTCCGGATATGCCATGAGATGCTCCTGCAAAGAACGAATTCGTGAAGATCATGGTACGCGGGTATCGGATTTTGAGATAGTCTGGCGGGCTACAACCCAAGCGTTGATCTGGCGATGAGGCCCTGCGCCACATCATCGATCGGCGGATTGCCAAGTCCCGCCCGTGCATCGCGGAAGTAGCGCTCCAGAGGATGGGATTTCTGCATACCAACGCTACCAACAATGCGCATTGCCAAATCGGTGATCTCGATGGCGTTGTTGGTGGCAATTACCTTGGCTGCGGCGAGTTGTGGTCCCAATTCGCTCCGCAGCTCGGGGTGATTGATCCATTCCTCAACGGTTCCATACAGCGATGATCTCGCCGCCAGAATCAGCATCTCGATCTTCGCGATCTTGGTTTGAACACCCTCCAGCTCGGCGATGGATTTGCCCCCGAGGGCCGTTGGCTTGCGGTTGAGCGCGAACTCGATCGCCCAGTTGCGGGCCGCGATGCCGATGCCGAGGTACAGCGCGCTGGTGAGATAACTCCACGGCGAGCCCTCCGGCTTGCCGGATGCCGGCAGACGATGGTTGTGCGGCACAACCACATCCTCCAGTAACAGATCGTGACTTCCACTGGCGCGCATGGCGAGGTTGTTCCAGGTTTCTTCGATCGTGATGCCCGGGGTGTCCATGGGCACCAGGAAATTGGCGCGTGTTGGTTCGCCATCGCCATCCACAACTGTGCAGCCAACGCCGGCCCAACGGAGACCGGGTGAACCGGTGCTCCAGCTCTTGCGACCGGTGATGTGCCAGCCATCGTCCTCGTGTGTAGCGGTGGTGGCGTACATACCGCCACGGCTAGGGCTACCCATCGCCGGTTCACTGGC
>JAFAEA010000355.1 GCA_023424355.1 Chloroflexota bacterium
AAGGATTGTTCAGAAGCCTTCGAAAGGAGGGGTTCACCGCAATGGCAGATTTTGTACGAGTAGATGAAACAACTGTCGCCAAAATGAGCGATGGCGCCGCGGAGGTTCTTGCGCATCTTTGCGAAGGGGAGTGCCAGACCTACGGATCCGTTTTGAGTTGGTGCGAAACTCGCGGAGATTGCGTTCATGTGGTTACCTGCCCAAGTTGCAGCACCACATTCCAATTGGACGATGAGGATCTCGATGCCCTCGAGCGCTGGACCGATCAAAACGGCGATGCTCTCGTGTGTGGCGTGAAAGAAGTAGCGTAGTAAATCAGAACTGAGTGACAACACCATGGTCGGGACTCCCGACCATGGTGTTTTTATTGTTGGCTATCGAATTGATGTGAGATACGCATGGCTCTCGGCGGCGCACTCAAACGCATCCTTCAGCCAGCGTTCCTGTTCGGCAAACACGTATTTGGCACCCGCCTCATCGGCAGCTTTGAGAATTGGGGACCAATCGTGCGATCCCTGACCAAGCGGCATCATGTGTTCGCTGCCATCGGGCTGCTCGGAGGTGTCCTTGAAGTGCACCAGATCCATCCGGCCAGCGAACCGCTCGAACACCTCCGCGGGATCAACGCCAGCGGAATGGGCTGCAGCTACGCAAAACGTGAGCTGTACATGATCGGGCAGCAGATTCATGAGACGCAGATACACTGGCTGGCCGTCCATCTCGCGATAGTCGGTTCCTATTGGATGGAAGGCGAAGATTAATCCCGCGGCTTTCGCATCATCTGCGATGCGAGTGAGATCGGCAGCGAATTCTTCCAGCGACTCCGGCGAATCGACGGTCTTCGGCATCAGCGCACACACCAGGTACTTCGCACCCACCGCGACCGCGCGGTCGATCCCCGCTTGCGGATCATCGCCGAATCCAAGTGCATAGTCTTCCTGGGTGGCTACGAAATTGAGACCGGATTCCTCCAGTGCCTCAATAATCGCCTCATTCGGGATGCATGCTGGCACACCCTGCAACTGCACGTGCCGATAACCGATATCGGCGAGCTTACGAAACGAATCGCGAATGTTCTCTTGTGTGTCCAGAAACGGGGTAATACTGGAGAGTTGGTATCCGATTTCAGCCACCAAGTGATGGGCTCCCTATTGACTTTCTTGTTACGGCTTGTGCCTCCGACGAATTTACCGCCGGAGGCACAATATTGAACTATTCCGCCTCGTTCCAGTTGGCGAGGTTCCAATACAGGTCTCCGAACGGACTCACCACCACATTCTCCTTGCGAATGCGATTGCTGATGGCGTAAAGATCGGCAAAGGTTTGCACCAGCGGAATCTCCACCACGTTGTCCACCACCATATCGTTCAGCAGAATGAACTGGGCAGCCACCTCTTCCGGATCGGTGAGGGCTACGAGCTCATCGAAGGCGGCATCGTATTCTGCACTGACCCAACGGGTTTTGTTGGTGCCGGCGTAGCCATTACCGCGCTGCGATACATTCTCGTTATCAGGGCCGGCGTACCAGTACTTCATGTAATTCACCGGATAGGCACTGGTGGCGCCATCGGTGTAGAGCTGGGTATCGCTGTAGAAGTGGGTGAAGTTCTGGGTATTCTCGATATCGCCGTCGAAGAAGATCGAACCATCGACCTGGTTCAATTCTACCCGGATACCGATAGCTTCCCAGTTAGCTTTCACCACGGCCTGCGTGCGCTGTCGGCGTGCATTCACGGTCGATGTCAACACCACCGAGAGTTGCACGCCATCCTTGGCGCGGAAGTCGCCATCCATCACCCAACCGGCTTCGTCCAGAACAGCCATTGCTCCCTGCGGATCGTAGACAAACGATGTGTTCGGGGATTCGAACGCAGTCAGACCTACCAGCATGTTGGCGGTCGCTGGTGATCCGTAAAGCTTCTCCGCTATCTGATCGCGATCGATGGACATACTCATCGCCTGGCGCACGGCATCATCTGTCAGGAACGGATGGGGAGTGTTCACTTCGCTTTGCTGGCCATCGACCTCGGTCAGCGGATCGCTGAAGTTGAGCTGGATCTTCTCCACGCCGGTACCTACGGCACCCACGACCTCGCCCTGATCGCCAACGATGGATTCCAGTGTTTCCGGATCAATCATCAGCGTGAACGCCATGTCCCACTCGCCACCGACGGTCACGGCCTGAGCACTGGTGACTGCCTCGCCACCACCGCGCAAAATGAAGGTGCTGAAGTAGGGCTTGTTGGCTTCGCGGAAGTTCTCGTTGGCCGCGTACACCACCTCTTCGTTCGGCTTGAACTCGCTCAACACATACGGACCGGTGCCGATGGGGCTCATCATGAAATCGGTGTTGGTTTGGGCGGCATCAGTGGAACCTTCCCAGAAATGGGCCGGATAAATAGCACCGATATTGCTGCCAAATGGCTGGAACCAACCATAGGTTGGTGGATCGAAGGTCACCACACAGGTGTGATCATCCACCACTTCGATATCGCTAATCACTTCCCAGCTCACGCGATCGATGCTCTGGTTCTCAGGATCGATATTCCATTCCCAGGTGAAGCGCACATCGTTGGCGGTGAAGGGTTCGCCATCGCTCCACACCACATCGTGAAGGAGATTGAAGGTGACTGTGGTGAGATCCTCGGCGAGGAGTCCATTTTCGAGTGTGGGCACTTCGTGTACCAGTACCGGCACCAGCGCGCCATCGCCGTCGTATTGCAGCAGGGGTTCGCTGATCACCATGCCGGCGGAGATATCCTTGCCACCGGTGGCGTTGTGGGCGCTGAGTCCGCTGGCGGCCTGCACAGCGAGGACCCGAAGCTCCCCACCGGCGCCACGTTCCTGGCTCTCGGTACCGGCATCCGGGAAGAGGCTCGTTGTCGGAGAGGCGGCAGGTGTCGCATCCTGCGCGGAGGCCGTATTCGCAGCGATGGTGGTGAGCACGCCAGGGCTCACACCGAGGGCAGCACCCTTCTGCAGAAACGAGCGACGATTGATGCGGCCGGATTTCAGTTCCGAGATCAGGTGACCGAGAGATGACTGGGACATGGGCGACTCCTTGCTATTGATTTCCCCAAGCGGGTAAGTGCATCAATAGTAAGGGACGCTGCCACCAGATACGAGTATCGAATCTGCTACCCGTCCAGCCCGCTATCGTTCCAGCTTTCCGGTTCTTCAATCGGTTCGAGATGCGTGAATACGGTGGTTTCTGGAAGGGCTTCGCGGATCGCGTTTTCGATCTCACCCACCCGTTCGTGACCTCGCGTGACGGACCACTCTCCGGGCACGAGCACGTGCATGGAAACAAAGCGTCGGGAGCCGGATTGACGGGTGCGCAGGGCGTGCGTGTGGATATCGAACTCGTTCTCAAATCGTTGCAGAACGCCTTCCACCACTCGCAGATCTTCATCCTCAATCGCCGTGTCCAACAGGCCGTGGGCAGATCGATTGATTAGTTGCACCCCGGTGTAGAGGATATTGATGCCGACGATGATAGCCAGAATCGCATCGAGCCGAGCCCAGCCAGTGATCGGCACGAGGAATACACCCGCCACCACGGCGACACTGGTCCACACATCGGTGAAGAGATGCTTGGCGTCCGATTCCAGCGTGATACTGCGGTGTTCTTTCGCGGCACGCATGAGTCGCCAGCCGACGAGTCCGTTGATCGCCGATGCGAGAGTTGCCAAAGCCAGACCAATGCCAATGCTCTCCAGCGGTTCCGGGTTGATGAGGCGCGGGACGGCCGAGTAGAAAATTCCGAACGATGCCAGAAAGATGAGCCCGCCTTCCAGCCCGGTGCTGAAGTACTCTGCCTTGCCGTGGCCGTAGGCATGCTCTTCATCGGGTTCGCGGGCAGCAATGGTGAGCGCGATGAGGGCAACGATTGCCGCTACCAGATTGACGACGGATTCCAGGGCATCTGAAAGCAGACCGACAGAATCCGTGAGGCGCCACGCGGTCATCTTCAGGGTGATTGTCGCGATCGCCGCGGCAATGGATAACCAGGCAAAGGACGTTAGCGATTTGGTTGTAGTCGGTTCGCTCATTGCGGCTCCATAGCGGCAAACTTGCCAGGAGCCGTACTGTAGTTCGTTTAGTTTTGGCTAATCAAGTGCAGCTGATTTTGAGTTCATTCCCGCCTGCCAGTGCGATGGATGAGCTCAACGAAATGCGAATGCCGCCATCGATTGAATCGAGCCCGCAATTAACCTCAATTCCATCTAACTCGACAGTGACTGAATCCGCAGTTGTTCCCGATGCCAACACAATGAATTTAATCTCCATGCTTCCATCGGCTGGTTTCACCACAATGCTCGTA
>JAFAEA010000009.1 GCA_023424355.1 Chloroflexota bacterium
AGTCGTGACTGGAGTCTGCAAACATGAGTTCAACCCCATTGCGCGTCGGTATTGTTGGTTCGGGCGGAATCGCTGCCCAGCACGCTATCGGCTGGAACACCTATCCGCAGTATGCAAAGATCGCCGCGTTGGCGGAAGTGGATGCAGACCGCGCCAATGCGTTCAGTCTCACCCACACCAATGGCGAAGCGCAGGTTTTCCCCAGCCTCGAAGCGATGCTGGAGGCCGATGCCGTTGATGTGGTCGATATCTGCCTGCCACACCACTTGCACACCGATGCCGTGATCACCGCCGCCAAGGCCGGCAAGGCCGTGCTGTGCGAGAAGCCACTCTGCACTACCCTCGACGACGCCCGCAAGATCAAGGCGGTTATCGATGAAACAGGTGTGCCGTTCATGAGTGGTCACAACCAGGTATTCCAGCCGAGCCTGATCGAGGCACGCCGCCTGATGGCCAGTGGCGTCATCGGCAAAACCTTCCTGATGCGCTCCATCGAGACCTTCCGCAACCAGGCATACGATCCATTCAGCTACGCCCAGTTGCCACCGAGTGGTCCACGCGGATGGCGAACCGATGTCAAGAGCGCCGGTGGTGGCGAGCTTCTGGATACCGGCTATCACAGCACCTACCGACTCCTCGCGCTGGCCGGCGAAGATCGACCGGTGGAAGTCACCGGCTTCCTGAGCCGTTTCCACATTGCCGATTGGCCGACCGAGGATACCGGTCAGGTCACGATTCGCTTCGCCAGCGGCGCGGTTGGTGAAATCCTCACCAGCTGGGCATTCGATGTGGATGGCGCCCGCCAGTTCGAAGTCAGCGGATCGCTCGGCGCTGTCGGTGGTGGCAGCACCTTCGTCAGCCACCAGTTGTACGGCTGGCCACAGGCTGCACGTCGCGAGATTCCAGGCACGCACACCTTCACCGCCGAGATCGGCCAGTTCATCAAGGTCATCCGCGAAGGTGCATCCAACCCGGCCGATGCCGATATGGCCATCCGCGTGTTGCAGGTGATTAAGGCCGCCTACCTCAGCGCCAAGCTGGGCCAAACCGTGGCGCTGCCGGAAGATCCTTCCGCAGATCCGGTTCCGGGCAAGGGCGATGCAACTCCGTTCGATGTTGAAGTTCTGGACGATGTCCTCCTGTAGGAGCAGCCTGAATGTATAACCTCCTCGTTCCCGGCATGATCGGGATTCACAATCTGAACAACGAAAAATCCATCAAGCTCGCGCGAGAAGTCGGTTTCGATGGCGTTTCGTTCGATATCTTCGAAGCGAAATCGTTTGCCGATGCCAATGGTGTGGATGCGCTGAAGGAACTCTTCGGCGATCTGATCCCTGGTGTGTGGAACGCCGGTGTGAACTGGCAGGACGATTCCACACGAGATGCGCAGATTGAGACACTGAAGGGTGTGCTCGATCTGGCGCAGGAACTCGGGTCCACCAACGTTACCACCGGTATCATGCCGGCCAATAACGATCGCCCGTACGATGAGCAATACGAATACCTGCAAACTCGCCTGAAACCATTGGCCGAAGCGCTGAATGCTGGCGGTGTGCGCATCGGTATCGAGTTCATCACCCCGAAGACCCTGCGCGATCAGTTCAAACACCAATTCATCTACAAGATGACTGATATGCTGGCGTTCGCCAAGGATATCGGTACAGGCAATGTGGGTGTGCTCTTCGATGTTTGGCACCATTACTGTGCGCACGGCACGCTCGAGGATATGGATGTGCTCACCGCCGCCGATGTGCAACTGGTACACACCAACGATGCTCCGCTCGGTCTCGAGATCGATGAGCAGCAGGATCTCAGCCGTATGTTGCCAATGACCACCGGTGTGATTCCGGCGGTCGAGATGCTGCAGAAGCTGAAGGCAATCGGCTGCGATTGCGGTGTGGCGGCAGAGCCGTTCAGCGCCGAGCTCAACGAGCTGGCCGCTACAGACCCGAAGGCTGCAGCCCAAAAGACATTCGATGCCAACAAGAAGTTGCTGGATGCCGCCGGGATCTAGCAACTTACGCTCATAAACACACACGAAGGACCGATCCGTTATGGATCGGTCCTTCGTGGTTAACACCTACTTAACCGTCCCCCTGGCAGCAGACCAACTCCAATCCGAAACCTTTTCGCTTCACGGAACGTCTCTAATGACATAGTCAACAATTGATTGAACAGAAAGTGGAGAGAGAACGGAATGCGGATCTCAATCAACAAGAAAGTTCTAACGCTCATAGCAACCGTGCTGGCAGTGATGCTCATCATGCCATCGGTAGCACCCGCCCAATCGCAGGGTCAAACCATAAAGCTCCAGTTCGTTTCATGTCCCGATGGAACGGGTGATGAGAACGGTCCTCCAGCGTCTGGTTGTGACACACCCGTTCCGGCACCGGAAACAGCATCGATTCGCGTTTCAGCCCATGTGAGTGAAGGTCTAGAGAAATACGCCACCGGAAATTTGGGTGAATACGCAATCCCTGCGTACGGCGGATCGGATCTGGATGGTTTCTACCGTCCAGATTTCAATTACTTCACCTTCACCGGAGCTGTGGATGTCACACGTTGGCAGGGTCACATCAATACCAACAAGGGCAACGAAATCACAGTAGTTTACTGGAACGGTCCGGACGGCTTGATCCAACCTGCGGAGAACTCGGCCGAGATCAACTTCTTCAGTTGCGAGGCCGGCGTGGACGCGCGTGTTACGACCGATGGCTGCATACCGTACTCGGGCGAGGTTCCGGAATCAATGTCAATTCTGGACTCCACTGACTGGAAGAATCTCCCAGAACCAACCTGGTCCAACGGAACCCTGACCTACAACAGCCTCCCGGCAAACACCGCGCTTTCTCTGTACTTCGGGACCAATAGTCCTTTGCCGCACGGTCACTCGTCCTATCTGTTTGCAAATGCCGATGAGGTGAACGGAGAGACAGGAACGACCTACTTGCTGCGAAATGAACACCGTTCGATCGATGTTTATCTGTATTCACCCGAAGGTACCGTGGGCTGGCGAGCTGTCGGGACAGGAGACCCGGGCACGGTGAATTTGCGACTGGCGAACTGTCCGGGCGGTACGGATCCCTTGGTAGATGACTCGGCGTGTGAAACCATTCAGGACGATGGATCTGGCAAACTCATGACGAATTCGTCCGCATTCGGAGCAGAGAATCTCCCCGCCCCAAATGCTAATGGCACATACACCATCACTGCTCAAGGCTATCTGAGCCTCTCAGGAATGGAACCAGTTACCAGCACCAGTCTGATTACGACCGCAGATGGATATCGTGGTGCGTCATACCTCTACTTCCTGAATCCAGGGGAAACACGGGACGTCACGTTCTACTACATGAGGGGAGAGTCCGCGGAACAGCCGCAACCCACCGAATCAACACAACCTGGTGTATTGCGGGTGACCTTGGCGACGTGCGAGCCGGGTCAGGTACCGGAATCTCTTGAAGGGCTCGGAAACTGCACCGTGATTCCGGATGATGGCCGGGGTATGGTGTTTATCGATGGCGTAAACCGACCGCTTACCGATTATCCGCAGGATGAATCTGGTGCATATGTGATCGAAACAAGTGCATCTGGTGTGGCACTTAGTTATCTCGATTCGGATAACGGCTGGGACTATCATGCCAAAGCCGACGAGATTCATGGAATCAACTACATCTATGAACTCACGCCTGGTCAATCCGTTGAGGCATGGTTCTACTACACTCCACCCACCGAATAAATACCAGGTCAAAAGCGCACCTCAGCAAATGCTGAGGTGCGCGTATCGTTGCCAGTCGATTTTTGCCTGTGAAACTATGCCTGCGTTGTGGCGGGTTCGAAACCCTGGCAACCACTGGCGGCGGAAACCTTGAGGCCAAGAGCCTCGTTTTCCGGCAAACCGCATGGTTCAATCAGCGTCTCCGGTGCTTCGCCCTTGAGACGAATCTGAATCAACTGCGGCTCATCGCTGGTGTTCTCGCCAAAATGGACGCAAAGCCCACATTGACCTTCCTGAATCTGAAGCATTCGTTGACTCCTTTCCTGTAGCCATTGGATTTGCGGATTCGCGAACTCTGCAACGGCGATGCCCTATGGTAGCGGCATGGACACCTGAAGTCAATATCAAATTAGGTTAACTACGCCTCTGGCCGTGATAAGAAACTCCGACCATGACGATCAGGATGGCGAACTTAATATCCGATGCAGTTCATCAGAATAACCATAGCCATGAATACCGAGTCAACTCGTCGGAATCGCGGTGCCTCACTTGTTTGTGAGCCTCGGATTCTCCGCGTGATGCAGCCAGATTTCGCGCCAGGCCTTCACAACGGCTTCGCGATCCTCTTCCCGCTCACCATATCTGGCACGCTCATAACGACGATTCATCTCGGCCAGAGGCGCCTCAAGAGTCGGCCAGGACTCCGACAGCCGACTTACGAAATCGTGCGGTGTTTCGAACTCAAGCCTCGGCATCTCGAGTCGAGCCGCGAGAACCTGCAGATACAACATTGATTCGCGCACAGAAGGAGGATCACTGGCGAGATCGATGCGGCGTGGCTTTTCGTCGTGTGGTCCGCGGCGGAAGAGATTCCGCAGCTGATCCCTCAGCATCGAGCCGCTGAAAACGCTGGTGCGTTCTTCATCTGCATTCGCATCCGTATCGCGACTGCGGAAGCGGGCGAATCTGGACAGAATCAGCAGTCCAACGGCCACAAGTGCAACGATACCGCCAAACTTCAGGAGTCCGGCGTACTTCCACGGTTCAGATTCTTCCTCCGGCATCTCTTCCATTAGTTCAGGAGTCGCTTGTTGGCCCATCTGCGGCATCTCCATCGGTTCGACATTGGTATCGAAGAGGAGATTGAATAGCCACACAACGCCCTTTACCACCCAGAAAATCACATACACAACGCCGTACATGATCCAGATGATGACGGTGGAGATTCCGTGCCAAATGGTGGCTATGGTATCGATGACCAGTGAAAGAAATCCGGGACCAAACACAAGCGCGGCAGCGAACGTGAGCACGAGTACGATAGCAGCGCTACCGGCGAACGTGCGCCCCCATCGGTTCCAACCAGGAACCTGCGCACCGCGTC
>JAFAEA010000042.1 GCA_023424355.1 Chloroflexota bacterium
ACCGGATTGCAAGCTCATTAGCGCGATACCCAAGGCGAAGGATCCCGCGAAGAGCACACCGATGGCCGTGTCGTTATTGATACGCCCGCTCTGACTAATCGCGCCGATGAGCATCGTCACCACGATGGCAGCGATGAGTGCGCCTATAAGGAAGTTGCCGCCAAGAATGAAGGTGACGACCACACCAGGGAAAATCGCGTGGGCGAGTGCATCACCCAAGAACGAGTAACCGCGCAGAATGACGAATACGCCGATGGCCCCGCAGATGATGCCCACCAAAATGATGGCCATGAATGCGTGCTGCATAAATGTGAATTGCCAGGGATCGGTGAACCAGCTCATAATGCCGCCACCTCTCGCAGGGATTCAATGGAGATCAGTTCGCCACCAAAGGTTCTGGTCAGGTTCTCGCCTGTGAAGATTTCAGCTGGGGGCCCCTCCGCTACGATCTCGCCATTCAGCAACACAGCGTTATCCGCCGTGCGTGCCGCCTGATGCAGATCGTGCGTGGCGTAGACGATTGCCTTCCCCTTCGATTTGAGATCGGCAAGGAGCTCGACCAGCATGTCTTGTGTCGGGACATCGACTCCGGTGAACGGTTCGTCCAGCAGAAGGAACTCCCCCTGGTTCACCAGGGCGCGGGCCAGGAAGACACGCTGTTGCTGGCCACCGCTGAGCGCATCGATCTGCGCATCGGCCAGGTGGTCCATCCGCACATCTTGCAATGCCTGCTTCGCTCTGTTCTTGTCGGATTTCGAGAAGGGACGGAATCTCGATCGGCTGCGAGCCAACCCCAGCAAGGTGCATTCGAGAACAGAGATTGGGAATGTCCAATCCACATCGGATCGCTGCGGCACGTACGTAATCTCCGGGTGAGGTCCATTCAGTTCCGCGCTGTTGTAGGATGCCGAACCGTGGCTCGCCGGAATCATGCCCGCCAAAACCTTCAGCAACGTGCTTTTGCCTGCACCATTCGGACCCAGCAAGGCCGTGATTTGCCCGGGATGAATAGAAACGGAGACGTTGCGGAGTGCGGAGCGGTTCTCGTAGTGCACCGAAAGATCGGTGCATCGTAGAGCGTGTGGGGACGGGTCCATGCCGTGGGGATTCCTTAATCGTTGAGATTCACGCTCCATTGCGTAACGCGTGAAAACTACCACTATTGATACTGAGTGTCAATAGTGGGTTCTATGCCAACTTCTGGCAGTTTGGGCAGATACCGAAAACTTCCAGAGTGTGATCTTTAATCTGGAAATCAGTATCGCGCGCCAGCGATGAGAGAAGATCCGTCATCGGGCAGGCGGTGATTGTGACAGTGGTACCGCAGCTTTCGCAGAGCAAGTGATGTCGATGCCCCGGCGCGCCGCTGATGTAGCTGGGGTGGCCGTCTGGCGAAACAATTCGGGTGAGCACATCCATACTGGCCAGCACTTCCAACGTTCGGTAGACCGTTGCCCGGCCAATGGCTTCCTCGCCCTCGGCAAGTTCGGTGACCAGTTGCTCTGCCGTGAACGGGCGATCATGACGAAGCACCGCCTCCACAACCGCAAGGCGGGGAGAAGTGAGTCGGTATCCGTGTTGCTTGAGTCGATGTTCGATTTCTTCGGGTTTCAGATGTGGTTGGTGTGTTGTGTGTGTTTCCATGCCTCTGTCCTGATACTTCATATCACTAGTATACGAATGTCTGACAAGGGATGCCGCTGCCGTCGAAATTTCGTGGCACTTTCAGATGCTCTGTGACGTTAGAATAGGAACATGAGAATTCTTTGATTGCAGGGAGCGTCCATGTACCGAAAACTCAATGCCGCGCGCGGGCCCGGTATCGCACTCGTCTTCATGCTCATTCTGGCGGCACTTGTTCTTCCGGGTATCGTACCCGGGGTGGATGCGCAATCCAGCCGGAGTGCTTACTGGAAGGAATACAACACCGATATCACGGTGAATCAGGATGGCACCTTCCATGTGCAGGAGACCCAGGTGGTGTCCTTCAGTGGCAGCTTCCGGTTCGGCAATCGCGAGATTCCCACGGACCGCATGGAAGGAATGGAGAACATCCAGGTAAGTGTGGCCAGCGGAGAATCCGATGCGCCCACTCCATATGAGGAAACCTCGAGAGACACTGGCGACGAAGGCACCTTCTCTGTCGATGAGAACAGCGATAGTGTCGAGATCGTGTACAACTTCGAGCCCACACGTGGCACGGAAACCCGCGTGATTGTTATCGAATACGATGTGATCGGCGGACTCCGCGATTATCCGGATGAAGATCCGGCCAATCAGCAGCTGTGGTGGATTGCCGTGCCATCCGATGTCACAAGTGGTCGCGTGGATAGCGCCACGGTAACCGTGGTTCTTCCGGAACCTGTGGATCCGATGGAAACCGTTTGGCAGCCAGATAGGGGCGAATCCGATGGCGTTCTCTGGACCTGGCACCGCGAAAATCTGGAATCGGGCAGCGAGTTCGATATTCGACTCCAGTTCCCACCAATCACCGAAGCGACTGCACCTTCCTGGCAAGCTGCCGATGACCGCGAGCGAATCGCGGCAGAAGAGCAGGCCGATAAGGATGCCGTCGGTGGCACCATCTATCTCGGTGCTGGCCTCCTGCTTGCCGTTGGCGGAACCCTGCTGATGGCACTGCGCTGGTACACCAGTGGTCGCGATCCCAAAACGGGCCTCGTTGCCGATATTCTCAGCGAACCGCCTGACGATTTGAATCCTGGGGCGGCGGGCACGCTCATCGATGAGCGCACAGATACGCGCGACGTTGTAGCAACACTCGTCGATCTTGGTCGACGCAAAATCATTCACATCGATGACGGCCGCAAAGAAGGCGGAATCGCCGGCTTCGGTGGAACCACGGTTTACGACATCAAGTTGCTTGATCTCGACCAGCCACTGAAGGAATACGAGCGTAAATTGCTCGATGTGATCTTCCCTGGCAAGCTCGCCGTTGGCGCCGAAACACCGATGCACAAGGCCAACGAGCGCATGGTCGCCAGCGCGTCCACCATCCACGCAGGCTTCTATGAAGAAGTGGTGGAGCACGGATACTTCGATGAACGACCGGACAAGGTTCGTTCCCGAAACAGCATCATGGGCATCTTTGCTCCGGTGATTGCTGTGGCTATCTGGTTCTTCGTGTCCTATATCTATGGAGCCAACTCCAATCTACTGTGGTTTATGGCGTTCGCAGCAGCATTCGTGCTGTTCATCGGTATGACGTTTGGCCAGCAAATGGTTCGCAAGACCGAGGCTGGCGCAGAGGCAGCAGCCAAATGGAACGCGTTCAAGCGCTATCTCGAAGATATCGACAAGCAACTGAACCTCGAAGAAAGCCAGGCGATCTACGAGCGATATCTGCCGTACGCAGTCGCATTTGGTATCGAACGAAGTTGGGTCACGAAATTTGAAAATGCTGGCGCCAATACCCCGGATTGGTTTGGCGGTGGCGGCCCAGTGGTCATCAACACTGGCGGCGGCTGGGGTAACGATGGTCGACGCCGCAGTGGCGGTGGTGGCTGGGTCTACGGCGGCGGCGGCTTCCCTGGCGGCGATCGCGATTCCGGTGGAGGAGGCGGCTGGAGCATTCCGGATCTGCAGGGCTCCAGCGATTCCGCGACGCGTGGTCTTGGCGGAGCATCTGGCAGCTTGCTGGGTATGCTCGGTACGGCAGCGAAGGTGTTGAGCAGCTCCTCTGGCGGTAGCAGCGGTGGCGGCTTCGGCGGCGGCGGAGGTGGATTCTCCGGCGGTGGTGGAGGCGGCGGAGGCGGAGGCGGCGGAAGCAGCAGCTTCG
>JAFAEA010000047.1 GCA_023424355.1 Chloroflexota bacterium
GTGGGAATCAATGGCCTGAATCGACTCTCGGATAGTATCCACTCTGTGGAAGTCCGCGATCTCCGCTCGCGTGTTGCCACCATCCTTATGCCGGCCGGCGTGCTGGTTGGTTTGGCGGTGTTGGTAACACCAAACGCCAATTCATTCGAGATCGGGCCACTCGGCCAGAACGATTTCACCCTCATCATCATGCTGATTGCGGCTACCGTGAGTGGTTTTGTTGTGATGAGGCTTCGTGATCACCTGCGTTTGGCAATCGGCCTCTCCTGTGTGGGATACAGCCTCGCCGCTGTTTATGCCTTCATGGGGGCACCGAACGTCACCGTGGTCGCAATTGTGATTGAAACCATTCTCTCGCTCTTCCTCATCGGCATGCTGGTACTCATGCCTCGCACTATTCTCCGCTTCGAAACCGAAGCCGATAGCGACAAGCGGTCGATGCCGCGTGATGCCATCATCGCCACTGTTGCCGGCCTGCTGGTGTTCTTTGTGAGTTGGGGAACCTTGAGCCGCACAAGCTGGAGCACCGAGATCATCGATTCGCAAACTGTGCTCACACCAGCCGTGCATGGCAAGAATATCGTCACCGTGATTCTGGCGGACTTCCGTGGCTTTGATACGTTGGGTGAAATCACCGTGATTACCATCACCCTCATCGGCATCATCAGCTTGCTGAGAAGTGGTAGGTTGCGCTGATGCCTCAAAGAACAGAACGCCAGACCACTGGCGGACTCATTCAGTCCGCTGCCAGATTACTCTTCATTCCGGGGTGGATCGTCGCCATTGCCATGATGTTGAAGGGCTATGCGGATATCGGCGACGGCTTCTCGGCCGGAGTCATCGCTGCTCTGGTGGTCATAGTGCAGGGACTCGCATTTGGCGCCGAGGAATTGGAGCAAATGCCGGCCGCACGATTGTCCTCACTTCTCGCTTTTATCGGTCTGGGGCTCGCCTATGCCGTGGCATTTATTCCAGTGTTGTTTGGCGACCCCATCATGACACATTTCCCAACCATGAATAAACACGCAGTCCATTTCGGTGCATTGGAGTTCATCACTCCCGTGTTGTTTGATGTTGCTGTGTTCCTGGTGGTGTACGGATTTTGTGTGGGTGCCATGATGGCTGTCGCCCGTACCGAAGTTCGCCATCATCGCCTCATCCGCCGTGCTCGCAAGATGGCCGGTGCGCGAGGAGGCAAAACCGAATGACCCTCATCTTCTCACTGGCCATTGCATCGTTGTTTGCCGTCGGTGCCTATCTCATGCTCAAGCGCGATCTCATTCGCCTTATCGCCGGCATGATCATGATCGGCAATGCCGCCAATTTGTACATCATGGCATCTGCCATTCGCCGTGGTCGCGCCGCGATCCTGCCGGGAACCAATAGCGAAATGGCGGATCCACTGGTGCAGGCCATGGTGCTCACCGCCATCGTCATCAGTTTCGCCACTGCGGCTCTGGCCATGGTGGTGGTCTATCGTGTTTACACCTCCCACTATTCAGTGGACCTTACCGAACTCTCCGCGGCTGAAGAAGAACAGGCCGAGCTGGATGAGCCGAGTTCTGAAGACATCGTCGAATCCGAAGCGGAAGACGAAGATAGCGAAGATCCCGGAGAGGATGACCGCATGGAGGATGCATCATGATCGCAATGCCTCTCGCCATCCTCATGTTCGGTTCTATTGTTCTGGCCTTGCTGGATGGCACCCGCCGTCGCAATGGCTGGCTCGCTGCGCTTATTCTCTTTGCCGCTACCGTTGCCACCATCAATCTCGGCTGGGATGTGTATCACAACGGTACGTATTCCATGGCAGTTGGTGGTTGGTCTCAGGGAATCGGTATCACGCTGCGTGTGGATATGGTGGGCATCATCTTTGCCGTGCTGTGTCAGGTCGTGCTGCTGGCTTCGCTGGTATATGAAGTTGTTTCCGATGTTGGTGCCCGTATCTTCCCGGCGCTGGTGCTCTTCCTTGCCGTAGGTCTCACCGGGCTGACATTCACGGGCGATGCGTTCAACTTCTACGTTTTCTTCGAAATATCGATGATCACCACCTACGTGCTGGTGAACTACGGTGAAACCCCGCGGCAGTTCCGCGCAGCATTTGTGTTTATCACGGTGAACCTTCTCGGTTCGGTGCTCTTCCTTATCGGTATTGCCGGTATCTATCACACAACCGGATTCCTGGATATGGTGCGCATTCGTGAGCAAATGCCGCTGGTACAGGAGAACCCGGCAATCCTCACCGCCACCATCATCTTCGTGGCGTTCTCCGTGAAGCTGGGACTCTTCCCGTTCCACTTCTGGCTGCCAACTGTCTACACCGGTACCCGACCTGCTGTGGCGGCGATGTTGAGTGGTGCACTGGCGAATATCGGTACTTACGGTCTCATCCGATTCGGACTCGATATCTTCCCGCGTGAGTTGGAACAAGCCAGTTTTGTGCTGTTGATTCTCGGTGCCGCCAGCATCATTTATGGTGGTGTACAGGCTGTTTCCCGTCACTCTCCGGCGGAGGTGCTGGCTTATAGCGCTATTGGTCAGGTGGGATACATTATGATCGCACTGGCGTTTGCCGGTCCGCTTGGATTGGGCGCCGTCATTCTCTACTCGGTGCTGAATAGCCTGAACAAGACTGTGCTGTTCCTGAGCGTCTCGCTGCGAGGGTGGATCGCCACCACGGCTGTGGCCATTGGCGCATTCTCGGTGGCCGGTGTGCCCCCGGTTGGCGGGTTCTTCGCCAAGTTCGTGATGTTCGATCTCGCGATCGACGAGGATTCTCCGGCGCTCGTCTTGCTCATTTTTGCTGGTAGCGTGCTCTCGTTCGTGTACATGTTCCAGCTCTATCGCCGGCGGGTCGCTACCCCTGCAGAAGAGCCAGATCACGGCATTGCGGTGCAATCCGTTTCTCTGATCGTAGCGCTCGCCATCATTATCATTGGTGTCTACCCGGATCCGTTACTGCAGCTTGTTCAGATGGCCGCGGAGAGTATGCCGAAAGGATTGACGCCATGATCCTGCTGCTTTCTCTCTGGCTCACATCGGCGAGCGTGTTCTGTTTGGTTGTTGGCGATTTCACCTGGCAGAACGTGGTACTTGGGCTCGTATTGGCGGGTGTGCTGATACGCATTTTCCGCGAACAGGTTTTGCCGAAGCCATTGCCGCCAGACGGGCTTTCGTTCCACATCATTTTGTACATCCCTGTGCTGATGTACTACCTGTTCATCGATATTCTCAAGGGCACCTGGCAAGTTATGCGCGTCACGCTTGGGTTGGAACCGCTACGGCGCCCTGGCATCATCAAATACCCGATTCCCACGAAGTCCCAATACGGAATTGGTCCTGTTGGGTACTTCATCACGCTTTCACCGGGCTCGTTCCTGGTGGATGTCGATCTCGAAGAAAATGTTTTGCTGGTGCATGTGTTGGATGCGTCTAATCCGGAAGCGCTGCGTCGCGATGCCGATAAATACTACCGATTGTGGGAGTGGGTACCGAACGAGGATCCAGATCCCGAGCGCAAAGCAATCGATACCCTGGAGGATGACGATGAGTGACATCGTGTTTTATATCGCCATGATCTGGCTGGTGGGTCTGTTTTGTGCCTGCGTTGTGATGGTGGCCCGGGCGAAATCCGGGCTGGTGCGGGTACTCTCGCTCGACACTCTTTCGTTGGTGTTGGTAGCCCTGTTGATTGTGTATTCCAGCACCACCGGTACCAGTTTCTATCTGGATGCCGCGCTGATTCTCGCACTGCTCTCGTTTATCTCCGTAATTGCAACAGCCAGATACCATGCGGAAAGGCGGTTGTTTTAGCCTGTGAGTACTCGAGAAATCTTCTTCGATATCATGCTGCTGGTTTCATGCGCGGTGATGACACTCGGTGTCATCGGCATTCTTCGTATGCCAGATGTGTACACGAAACTCCATGGATCGAGTAAATCCGTGTTCCTCGGTGTGGTGCTGCTCTGCATCTCTGCATCGGTGATTGCAACACCGGAAATGAATATGCGCTTGCTGCTTATCGGTATCCTCGTTGTCATCACCACCCCGGTGGGGTCACATGCCATTGGCCGAGCTGCCTACATCATGCACGAGCAGATGGAAACCCCGGGCGCCATCGATGAATCGCGGACTCTGCTGGAAGAAGCGGTAGAGAACGAAGAGGATAATCC
>JAFAEA010000081.1 GCA_023424355.1 Chloroflexota bacterium
TCGAGATCATGCGCGAGGAAACCGGCGAAGAACCATATATGTATGGTCCCAGCATCGTCGGGTTTGGCACCTATCACTACAAATACGAATCCGGCCGCGAAGGCGATGCTCCGGCATCCGGATTCAGTCCACGCAAGGCGCAGATGGTGGTGTATCTCATAGGTGGATATGAGAAAATCTACCCGGATCTGCTCGATCGGCTGGGCCCCTACAAGGTCGGCAAGTCCTGTTTGTACTTCAAAAAGCTGGCAGATCTCGATGAGAGCGTGCTTCGGCAAATGATTCGGGATTCGCATCAACGCACAATCACCGAGCACGCAGGTTGTTGACATTCTGAAAAGTATTCTGTACTCTGCGAGAGGTTCGCAAACGGCGGACCTCTGAGTTTCGATGGAGGGGCGGTAAACGGATGAGCAATTACTACTTCCAGATGCAAACACCACTTGGTGCCACTGCATGGGAGAAGTGTGCCTGTTTACCGGAGGTTGCGACCTGATATCGACCTCACAACCGTAGACGCACGCTGATCCCTAACGTAAGCCGTTAGGGCTTTTTTGTGCCCTGCGGAGGGGTGACCAAGGAAGGAGAGGGATTGGAACACGGACGTTCGAACCTCACAGGAGCGATCAATGTCGATGCAACAAATCCAGCCCGGTGATCATGCGCTGGTACTTACAGATATCGAAAAGAAGTTCAAAAAGAAGCGTGGGGAATATTCATATGCGCTTAAGGGCGTATCACTTACCGTACATCGTGGCGAGGTGGTGGGCATTCTTGGTCCGAACGGTTCCGGTAAAAGTACGTTGGTGCGTGTGATCAGCACCCTCACATTGCCGGATGCGGGCCAGGTGAAGATTTTCAATACGGATGCCGTGGAGAACCCGCGCGTTGTGCAGCGTTTCATCAATCGCGTGAGTGTGGAGGCGAGTTTCTTCAAGAAGCTGAGCTCTCTGGAAAACCTGCTCTTCGGAGCCAAGCTGTATGGCGTCAGCGATGCCGAGAGCCGACCGCGGATCAAGACGATTCTGGAGAGCATCGGCTTCGACATCAAACGAATCGGCGAACCGATGGAGCACCTCAGCCGCGGTATGCAGCAGAAAATCGCATTGGCGCGAGCGCTGCTCACCAGCCCGATGCTGATGCTGCTGGATGAGCCGACCACCGGTCTCGATCCCCGCAGCAAGAAAGATGTGCAGAAGCTGATCGAGCAGATCAAAAAGGGGCACGATTCCTCGATTCTGCTTTGCACCCACGATATGGGCGAGGCGGAGGAACTCTGTGACCGCATCGGCATTTTGCTCAACGGCGAGCTCATCGCCTTGGGTACAGCTGCCGAGCTGAAGGCGAAGTACGGATCCGATTCTCTGGAAGATGTCTTCATGGCGGCCACTGGCACCAGTTTGGAAAATGCCGAATTCGATCCGGAAGAGTTGGAGAAGGCCTCCTCTGGCGATGAAGCCGGAGCAGAGACGAGCGAGTCCACACCGGTACAGGTGGGGGCAGGAGTAGGGTAGATGGAGATAACTCACGATCATTTGCAGAAACCCGGATGGCGGCGAGAACTCATCGCCATCTGGGGGTACGCACAGCGTAACTACTTCCTCACCAGGCGCTACTTTCTCTGGGAAATGGTGTGGCTGGTGTACACCATCATGAACGCGCTCACCATCGGGTTCATTGGTGTCGGTTTCGGCGATGCTACCACCACCACGTTCCTGCTCATCGGCACCATGCTGTGGAGCTACCTCAGCATGATCTTCGATCTGCTGAGCGAAACGGTGAGTTGGGAGCGCTGGGAAGGTACCATCGAGTACACCTTCATGGCGCCGGCAAGCCGCGCAACCCAGCTGATCGGCATGGGCATCTACGCGGTGGCGTATGGCCTCGTGCGCATGGTGATCATGCTTGGTGTTATTTCCATGCTCTTCGAGATGGATCTGGATCAGGCAAATTACTGGGCGGCTCTGAGTATTCTGGCCATCTGTTCAATCTCTCTGGTGGGATTCGGCATGGTCGCGGCCGTAATGCCGCTCCTCAGTCCGGAAAAGGGACAGCAGGTGACCAGCATCTTCACCGCAGTGCTGCTGCTGGTGAGTGGTATCTACTACGAGATTGATGTGCTTCCGGGATGGATGCAGCCGTTCGCGAACATCAGCCCGGTGTACTACGCGCTGGATGGGATCCGCGCCGCGTTGCTGCAGGGCGCGAGCTTCGGCAGCCAGTGGAGCAATATCTGGCCGTTGTTGATCATGGGCGCCATCTTCCCGCCACTGGGACTCTTCCTGTTCCAGAAGGGTGAGCTCTATGCCAAGAAAACGGGTCTGCTCAAGCGTAGTGGGTGATTTGGCCTGTTTGCCTACGTTGTGATGTGACCCACAAGGGGTCACGCTACCAGCCTGTTGGTGCTTTACTCAATCACCAACACATACGACAGACCATTCGGAACCAGCGTGATTTGGCCCACTTCGGGTCGGATCACGCTGGCCTCCCCTCCATACAACATCGAGATCCCACCGCTGTACTGAATCGCGATATCGTTGTGGAGCCCCACGAGGATCGTGTCACTTTCCGATGCAGGTATGGTCAGCGGCTCCGTCAATTTCCAGCGGGCGATGCCCATCTTCTCGGGAGTCGTCACCCGGTTGTGACCCACGAACTCATCAGGTCCATGCATAGGGCCGACCGGAATCGCAAGCCTGGCTTCGCGGCGAGCGATGATCACCAGCAGTTGATCAGCCGAAGCAAGCCAGGTATCACCGGATGGAATCGCCAGAGAATCCCCGGGTGTAATTGGCAAGCGATCCCCACTCACCTCGATGAACGCGTTAGGTTCGTCGGCCTGCCAGAGAACCTGCAACACGGTATCGCCTTCAGCGATCATCTCACTAGGTGCCGATCCTGAATCCAGAAGACTCAAGCGCAGAAATGTGGTGGTGATGAGATCGATGCGGCAGACATCGGCATCAACATCCAGGCGGATCAGTCTCCGGATGAGTCCGCCATGATGCTCGCCGCGGACAAATCGTGGAATGGGAGAGTAGGGAGTCATTCGATTCCGATGAGCCAACAGCACATGGCGATAAAGTAGGCGGCAGTAAGCACGCGCATGCCTGGCTTGGCAGAGCCCTTGCCATCGATGCCTACTCCGGCTTCCAGTGGGATGGCGGCTGCCAGCACAATGCCGGCGAGCGCCAACCAGGCACGGTTCACACCGGTGAACATGCCGACCACGATAATGAGGATGCCAGTGATGGCCATCAGGAGCCATGCCGCCGATCTGTGCGCACGCTCTGGCAGAATCCGCTCTTCATCCTCTGGCCATACATGCGTATCCAGAAAGTGACTCACGGCAATGAGCCCAAGCCCCACAATCGGCACCAGCATCAACAGTTGCCACTCCCACGACTCCGCTGCCAGCCAGATCCACCACGGCACGAGCATGGCCGTAAGGGCCGCGGTCACGAACGGTCGATTTTCACTCGTATATGCCAGCAGGAAGAGGACGGCCAGGAGAAAGAATCCAGAAATTGGCGCGATCACCAATGAGATGACGACGGCAGCGAGCCCGGTGCCGAAGGTGATTGCCAAATGGATCAGCGAGCGACCGGGCTCTTCCAGTTTTCGTGCCTGATAGATATTGGTAAGAGATAGCGCGACGAGGACGGATGCGATCAACAACCAGATCACGGTGCCGGCTCCGGGCGAATCCGGAGTGCTGAGCAATGCAATGATTGTCCAGCCAAACCACATCAGGTTTTGTCGCGCCCTCGTGGGATCCACCACCAGATTGATTGCGCGACCTGCGACCGTTGCACTCGTTTCGCCCATCAGATCTCCTGCTCCCCGGGAAACTACATCATGGCACTATC
>JAFAEA010000165.1 GCA_023424355.1 Chloroflexota bacterium
ACTTGACTCCAGGCATGAACGTGCTGACGGTGGAGATTCCAGCCGAGTGCATTCCGAGTGACAGAGTTCTGCTGGTATTTAGCAACCAGCCAGAAGAAGGTGCCGGCATCTGGGGTTTCCTGGTGGAACAGGGAGCCCCTGCGCAGGCGGAAAACGGTGGCGATTCTTCCTCGGACCCCGGTGAAGTGAATGCTCCCGCCGATGAACCCACAGCCGATGACGCTGCCAACAGCGCTGAGGAATTGGCGACAGATACTGCCACAGAGGAGCAGGCAGCGCAGGAGGAAGCTACTGATCAGGCCGAAGTTGCTGAAGTAGAAGTTGCTGAGGAGCGTTCCGATCTCGATGACGTGCTCGCCACCGAAGAATCTGAAGAAGTGAGTGAAGCTGCGATCCAGCCAATCGAGGCTGTGGCCATCGATCAAACCGTGGGTGAACCCCAGACAGCTGACACAGCGACTTCCAACGAGGAAGGGGACGCCTCCGAAAGCGCGGGCATCGTTCCATTAGAAGATGCTGCTGTTGAAACATCCTCGGAAGAATCAGAACCAGACCAGCAGACGACCGAGGCAGCAGCAGAACAGCCGTTGGAGGTTGCTACCGATCAACCGACTGAATCGCCGACTGAGGCGCCGACGGAAATTCCAACTGAGGTGCCGACAGAGATTCCGACTGAAGTTCCAACCGAGGCGCCGACCGAAGAACCTACGGCGGAACCGACCGTAGAACTGCCAGTCGATCCCATGACTCCGGGCGCGACGTATCTTGATATCGGTGGAAATCCGGAACCTTCTGACATCTATGGTCTTTCCAGCAATCAGATCGATTACGCCGAGTCCGGAGACCCCTTGAGCTGCAAGCTCGGTGGCTATCGGGATTACTCTGCGCGGAGCCAGAACGGCCAAAATGGTGCACCTGCGGAAGCAACCGTGCGAGTTCCGATCAATCGATTGCAGCAAACCACCATCAGTTTCTGTATCGAATCAAACGAATTCGGCAGCGATAACTGGGAGGTTCGCCTTGGCACCGATTCCTTCGGCAATCAGACGTGCGATTACGTCCAACTAACCAGACCGTCACACTTCGGGCCAGGGTTGAACGTGGCGACGCTGGTGATTCCGCCGGAGTGCCTCCCGGAAGACTCCGTGGAACTGGTATTCATCAACCGTGGAGACGAGGGGGCCGCGATTTGGGGACTCCTGATCGAGCAAGATCCGATGATCACTTCCGAACCGCCCACTCCAGAAGGCACACCGGATTAACCAGCATCCGCCTATCTGCGACAAAAAACCCGGAGGAATTAGGTATGATGCCTGATTCCTCCGGGTGTAATTGTTCTCTCATCGAGATTAGGAGACTCGCGCTTCATCCGGCACCTCGTCCACCGGCTCGATATGCCAGATCACCTCGGCGCCGCCGTTCCAACTGAGCTCACTGAGGAAATCGGCGAGCGACGCTGCCGGCACATAATAGGTATTCTCGTGCGGTGTCGGAATCTGCTCGCTCTCGCTACGAGTACGAACGAGATAGAACTTCGGACGCGCGGCCTCGGCCTCGGCGAGTGGTAGTCCGTGTTGGTAGTGATATCTGCTTCCCGCCATGGCGCTTACCCAATCGACATCGGCCCAGCCGCTGCCATCCGGATTGTCGGGAATCCAAAGCTTGTGGAGGGTTTCGGCATCGCTGACGGATCGGTCGTCGCTCATTCCACGCCTCCATTCTCGAGATCGGCAAGCACGCTGCGGGCATATTCCACAATCAGTTCGAAGGCATATTCGTGGGTCGCGGCACGATCGCCCGGCTCACGTTCGCGCACGGTGATCTGGAAATCCGGATGCAACTGATAGTGGCGCCAAATTGCCACTTCCGGCTGTTCCGGGGCGTTCATCATCATAGCCAGATCATCTGTGGTGAGCTGATCGAGCTGCTCCTTGATGGCATTCAGCGGCAGTCGATCATCCTTCAGCTTGTTAATCGCCTGCAGACGCAACAAATGATCGTGATCGTAGGTGGCACTGGGACCGCGCCCGTACGCCGGTGATAGCAACCCTTTGGTGATGTAGTATCGAATAGTGCGGCCCGTGAGACCGGATTGTTCTTCCAATTCCGCCAGTGTGTATCGATCCGGGCGACGATTATTCCGCATTGCAGCCATGTAGTGAGTTTCCTGAGACGAAGGTTTCGGCCAGTTGATGACAGCGAGTATACGCAAATCTGGGGATAACCGGGAATGATAGTGACATTTACCTTGTGGATTGCTGTCGCCATTTGCGCGCTGGGGTTTGCCGCCTCGGGTTTTTGGCAAACGTTCAATCGCCACGCGCTCAAGCCCGCTCTTGCCAGCGGATCGCCCCTGCGATTCGCCATCGCCATGGTGTTCTTTGCCGCAATCTGTGCCCTCCGCGGGTTCGGACTCTCGTTCCTGTAAGCTCAACTGTCAAAACGGTGTGTACATCAACACGAATCCGATGCTTAATGGGATAATGTAGGTAGCGGGGCCGTGGTCTGAAACGATCTCGGTTTTAACGCGTGCATTTCACGGCGCGAACCTGCGGTTATCACCACATTGAAGGAGGCACACGTGGCCGACGCCACCCTTATTAATCAGTCCATTAACGCCATTCGAACCCTTTCGATGGATGCGATCCAGAAGGCCAATTCCGGACACCCGGGTCTGCCACTTGGTGCTGCACCGATGGCGTATGCCGTGTGGCAAAATCACTTGCGCCACAATCCGGCGAACCCGCACTGGGCAAATCGTGACCGATTCGTGCTCAGCGCCGGTCACGGAAGCATGTTGCTTTATTCCCTCCTTCACCTCACGGGCTACGAGGTTTCCCTCGATGATCTGGAACATTTCCGCCAGCTTCATAGTGCCACTCCGGGCCACCCGGAGCGTCTTGATACCCCAGGTGTGGAAGTCACCACTGGCCCTCTGGGTCAGGGTCTTGCCAACGGTGTTGGTATGGCGATGGCCGAGGCTTTCCTCGCCGCTACGTTCAACACCGAAGAGCACAAAATTGTCGATCACTACACCTACGGGATCGTTTCCGATGGTGATGTGGTCGAAGGCGTGGCCATGGAGGCCGCTGCCATCGCCGGCAACCTCAAGCTCGGCAAGCTGATCTACCTTTACGACCAGAACCACATCACTTTGGCCGCCTCCGCAAATGTGAGCATGGGCGAGGATGTTGCCGCCCGATTCGAATCCATTGGCTGGCATGTGCAGAGCATCGACGGCATGGATGTCGATGAAGTCAACGCGGCGATCGAAGCAGCGAAGGCCGAGAACGGCAAGCCAAGCATTATTTGCGCACGCACCACCATTGGTTTCGGATCCCCGAACAAGGCCGGTACGTTCGGAGTCCACGGTTCGCCGCTGGGTCCGGATGAGGTGACTGCCACCAAGGAGAACCTTGGTATCCCGACCGATCCAGCGTTCTATGTGCCCGAAGAAGCAAGTGCTCACTTCCGAGAAGCGCTCACCAATGGTGCCGATGCCGAACGCGCATGGACCGAGCTCTTCGCCGATTACCGCACCGCCAATCCGGAGCTTGCCGAGAAGTTCGAGCAGGCGATGGCTGGAGAACTCGCAGGCGATTGGGATAGCGAAATCCCAACCTGGAGCGCCGACGACAAGGCGATTTCCACACGCAAGGCGAGTGGAGAAGTCATCAACGGGTTCTGGAAGCATCTGCCGACCTTCCTCGGCGGTTCTGCCGATCTCAACCCAAGCACGCTCACCGCGATGAAGGGTGGCGGCGATTTCGGCAATCCGGAGTTCAACGCGCTCGAATCCCAGGGATCCGTGGGCGAGACCTGGAGCTACGCCGGCCGCAATATCCACTTCGGAATTCGCGAACACGGTATGGCCGCGATTGTGAATGGTATGGCTGCGCACGGTGGTGTGATTCCGTTCGCCAGTACCTTCCATGTATTCACAGATTACATGCGACCCAGTATCCGACTCGCAGCGCTGAGCCACCTCAAGAGCATCTTCGTGATGACGCACGATAGCATCGCTGTTGGTGAGGATGGCCCGACCCACGAGCCGATCGAGCAGACCATGAGCCTGCGACTGATTCCGGGTCTCACGGTACTGCGCCCAGCCGATGCCAACGAAACGGCAGCCGCCTGGAAGCACGCCATCACCAGCAAGACAGCAACATTGCTGGTTCTCAGTCGTCAGGATCTCTCCGTGCTGGATACATCTGGTGCCAAGGGTGATCTCGAAAACGGTGCATACATCCTCGCTGATACCGATGGCGAACCGGATGTGGTGCTGATCGCCACTGGTTCCGAAGTCGAACTGGCGTTGATGGCACGGGAAGAACTCGCTGGTCGCGGCGTTCAGGCTCGCGTGGTGAGCATGCCGAGCTGGGAACTCTTCGAGAAGCAGGATCGCGATTACAAGACCAGTGTTCTCGGCAAGCCGGGCACCGCTCGCGTTTCAGTCGAAGCCGGCATCACCACCGGCTGGGCAACCTGGACCGGCGATAACGGCGCCCACGTTGGCATGACCAGCTATGGTCTCAGCGGTCCGGGCAAGGAAGTGCTCAAGTACTTCGGTTTCACCCAGGAGCATGTCGCTGCGACAGCATTGCGACTCCTCGGTCGTGAAGATGAGGCCAACGAGCTCGACAAGAATTACATGGATGATCACGCAGCCGGCCAGAAAATGGACGGTGCCGACGGACATTCGTAATCACAGGAACAAAGAGGCATACAAATGACCAATAATGTCAAAAAGCTTGTGAACGAGGGCCAGAGTATCTGGCAGGACGATATCAGCCGGGAGCTTATCGAGAACGGCAGCCTCAAGGCCGCCATCGAGGAGACCGGTGTTCGCGGTGTCACCAGCAATCCGACCATCTTCCAGAAGGCGATTTCCGGCAGCGATACGTACGATGCCGAGATCAAGAGCCTGCTTGCCGAGGGCAAGGATGCTGCCGAAGTCTTCCAGACCGTGGCCGTGAAGGATATTCAGGACGCCTGTGATCTCTTCCGACCGATTTACGATGAGACCGATGGTGGCGATGGCTTTGTGAGCCTCGAAGTCCTCCCGAGCCTCGCTCGCGATACCGAGGGCACTATCGAGAACGGCCGCACATTGTGGCAGGCTGTGAACCGACCAAACCTGATGATCAAGGTTCCCGGCACCGCTGAGGGTGTTCCGGCTGTGAAGCAGTTGCTTCTCGAGGGCGTGAATGTCAACATCACCCTCCTCTTCAGCCTGGAGAACTACGAGGCTGTAGCGCGCGCCTATATCGATGCACTGCAGGCTCGGGCCGACCTCGGCCAGCCAATCGATAAGCTTGCATCCGTTGCTTCCTTCTTCGTGAGCCGCGTCGATACCGCTGCCGACAAGCAGCTGGATGAAATTGGCAGCGATGAAGCCAACTCGCTCAAGGGCAAGGCCGCTATCGCCAATGCCGTGCTCGCATACGAGAAGTTCGAAGAGATCTTCAGTGGTGAGCAGTGGGAAGCACTTGCCGCCAAGGGTGCCAAGGTTCAGCGACCACTCTGGGCCAGCACCGGTGTGAAGAATCCGGATTACCCGGCCACACTCTACGTGGATACACTCATTGGACCAGACACCATCAACACCGCACCGACTGCCACGATCAAGGCATTCCTGGAAAGTGGTACGGTCGCCCGAACGGTAGATTCCGATTACGCCGGCGCACACAAGGTGATGACCGATCTCGCCGCTCTGGGTGTGGATATCGATACCATCACCGCCAAGCTGGAAGAGGATGGTATCGCCAGCTTCATGACCAGCTACGATGATCTGCTGGCCACGGTCGACGGCAAGAAGGCCTAATCAGGTGAGTTCACGCAGCCGGAGCATCCCTGCCAGGGCGCTCCGGCATTCGTTTGTTGGGGAGCAATCATGAGCACAAAGAAGTCTCACATTGGCGTTAT
>JAFAEA010000262.1 GCA_023424355.1 Chloroflexota bacterium
GCTCAGGACCGTTTGGCGAACCGCAAGGCAGAAGTGCGGAACGTATGGGATTCGCTTGCACTCTCCCCGCAGTTCCGCGAGATGGATATCGATGAACTGAACACGGCCAGCAATGCCGCCCGCCAGATTGCGAACGAACGTGCAGAGATCGAGGAGCAACTCCGAGAGCTCGACCGCCTGGAACGAACCGCCACCAGATCTGATGTCCTGGAAAATGCGCAACGCGAACTCGAGTCGGCGAAGATCGCACTTCGAGACGATCGCGATCGCGTGATGCAGAACGTCGCTGGTCATCTGCTGCTCTCTTCAATTCAGCAGGAGACTCGAGATGCGGCCCTCCCGATTGTATTCCATCGGGCTCGGGAACTTTTCGCTATCATCACGCGGGGTAAATACGAACTGCAGTTCGAAGTCGGTCCACCACCCGAGTTCACCGCTCTGGATACCGGAAACGGGATGACTCTATCACTGGACCAGTTGAGTTCCGGTACCCGGGTGCAATTGCTCATGGCCATTCGCCTCGCGTTCGTCGAAAACGTTGAGGTAGGGCCCAAACTCCCCGTGATTCTGGATGAAACCCTCGGCAACAGCGATGAGTTCCGCGCCAGCGCGATCATCGATGCCGCCATCGATATCTGTAAGCATGGTCGCCAGGTCTTCTACTTCACTGCGCAGGGCGATGAAGTCGCACGCTGGTTGCAGCGGGTGGACTCGATGCCGGAGGAAGAGCGACCGCAGGTGAAAGTGGTGGAACTGGCGGAGGTCCGCCGCGATGCCGGTTTCGATCGCCTGCCCATCGCCCCTCCGGGCGAGGTGGCGGCACCGGCGCTCCCCTCCCCAACCGATTACGATCCAGAAACCTGGGCAGCCGCGTTGCGTGTGCCAGCTGTGGATCCGTGGGCGGAATCGATCGGTAGCATGCACCTCTGGCACGCAGTGACGGATTCCCAATCGCTCTACGCGCTATTGCAGAGCGACATCACCACATTTGGACAGCTGGATTCGCTCGATCGCACTAATAGCGCGCAGTTGTCCCAGCTTGATCCGAATCTGCCCGATCTGATGCCAGAGATCCGACTTCGTGCAGGTCTCATTAGCGATGCCATCAGCATGTGGCGCATCGGCAGGGCACGTCCAATGCCGGAAGGTGTGCTGGCAGACGCCGAGATGATCGATGCGGCGGCGATGAGTGAGATGCAGGCACTGCAAATCGAAAGTAACAACGATGGCGCCACGCTGCTGGAACGCATCCAGACCATGGACGATCCACCGCTGGCCGAGAAGCCGATGGAGGCTTTCGAGCTTTGGCTGATTTCCGAAGGATATGTGGCTCAGGGTCGCCAGATGTCGGAGAGCGATATCCGTGCGCGCATCATAGAGCTGGGATCGCCGGGAATTCGGCAGGGATTCATCTCAACAGGGGATATCGATTCGATCGTGGAGCAAATGCGGCTATGGTAGCGGCGCGGCATCCGTGAATCCCGGCCAGAACGGAATCACGTAGGCCGAGTAGATGATGACATTAATCGCCACCAAGCCGAGGAAAACAACGGCACCAACATAGGAAAGCCATGTTCTCGGGAACCACGAGCGGATTCCGAGCATGAACAAGATTGCCGCCGGCACGATCATGGGGAAGTAGTACCTGGCCTGAGTGAGTGCGAACGAGGTGCCGAACTGAAGTACGGCATAGTAGCCCACCACGCATGCCACACCCATGGTGATCACACCAGTGACCTGCCATGGCAGAATCGCCAGGGTTTCATCGCGAAGCTCACGGATTTCGGGGAAGCTGAGCCCCTGCTCTTCCAGATTCATGATCTCCCGTTGTGTCTTCAGGAATCGGATGGCATAGATCGCCAATCCTGCAACGGAGAAGAGGGTGATCCAGAGCAGTACCCGCAGGAATGTCGCATCTCCGCGCATATCAAACTGAATGCGGCGCCAGCCGAAGGCGCCCCAGGTTTCGCGCCAGCGGTCCCAGTGGAACCAGCGGTCGCTTACCATCTCCCAGATCGTCGGGTTCGAACCGCCGGAGTAGTTCCACCATTGCAGTTCGCTCACCCGGTGCAGGGCCGTTGTATCGCCATACTGCGTGTACATGTAGATCACCCATGGCAATACCAGTACACCACTGATGGCGGCCGTGAGGGCCCCTTTGGAAAGCCACTGCTTCCAACGTCTCCAGCCGATTCCGAAGAACATGGACACCGCCACAAGGCCGACAACCATGACGGATGTCGATTTCGCGAGCATCGCAAAACCCAACGCCAGCCCAATGAGCATACATATCCAGATTGGGAATCGCTTACGAAGCCCCAGAGCGAGGAGCCACACCACAGCGCTTGTGAGGGCGATGGCGAGAATATCGTTGTTGAGCATGACGGATTCGTAGGCGATCTGCGGCTGGAATGCGACGAACGCCGGCACGGTCATAGCGAGGAACTTGTCGCGCGGGAAGAGTGTGCGCACGGTTAGATACGCGAACACGATGGTGGCCATACCGAACGGAATAGCTGCCAGCCGGAACATGAAGAGCTGCTCGTTGATTTCCAGATTCTTCACCAGGTGATACACCGGTGCCATCATGGCGTAGAACAGCGGCGGGTGATTACCTGTGTAGACCCATCCGGAAGGATAAAACTCGTTGTCGTAGGTGATTGTCCACACCGGGGAGTTCAAACCGCCGTACCAATCCGGCGTGGTGTAGGTGATGATATTTCCACCCTGGTGGGCGTATTCGTAGAGCTCGGCGGGCATGCGATCCCACTCGAAATCGTTGCCAAGTTCGTCGTACTGCTCTCGCCATTCTTCAAGATTCGGGATAACGGGAACGCGCCCCTCCTCCGCGAAGATGCGGAGATAGGCGTAGTGGGCAACTTCATCGTGTCCGGAAAACGCCGGGAAAGCGAGCGCCGTTGCCACGCCCTTGGCGACAAAGAGTGCCAGCAGAATCCAGAGGAAGGTTTTTGGTACAGACCGCGCCACCGCAGTGTTCAAATTCCGCTCCCCTGCACGTGCGAACGTGATCCGCTACCTGCCCACCGCAGGCATTTCTGCATCAGTGTACCGCGCCTCCCGCCATCGGATGCCAGTATGGCAACACCCAGGCGGTGTAGATGAGCACATTCATGATTACCAGGCCAAGGAAGAGCACTGCTCCACCGATACGCTCGCCACCACGAGGCAGCAGCGCCCGGAATCCCAGCATCAGCAAGATAGCAGCCGGAACGATCATCGGGAAGTAGTAACGCGCCTGCGTGAGGCTGAACGAGAGTCCGAACTGCAGCACGCTGAAGTATCCGAGCGCACATGCAGCCAGCATGACGATGAGAGCGGTCCATTGCCAACGTTCTGGCGTGAACACGGGATCACTCCCCTCACCCTTCGCCTTGCGCACTCGCCACCACCACACACCAACACCGGCGGTACCAATGAGAACGATGATGAGGAGCACGGTGAGGAACGTGGGATTACGCTCGCCGATGTTGTACACATCGGCCATATAGCCATCGAGCTCGATCAGCCGCCAACCGAATTCTCCCCAGGTCTCCTTCCAGCGGAACCAGAAGAAGGTAGGATCAAACAACTGACCCAGAATGGTTGGCGGATTATCATCCGCGCCATTCCACCAACTTTGCAGATCGGAGATTTGGGTGAGCGCCGTGGGGTTACCGTAGTGGCGCCACATGAAGATCTGCCATGGCAACAGCATCACGCCACCGATACCGGCCACCAACGCGCCCTTTGGCATCCAGTCTCGCCAGTTGCGCCAGCCAACACCAAGAATCATGGCGAGCGCCACAATCAGCGCCATGGTGCCAGAGGTGCTCTTGCCGAGCATGGCCAACCCAAACACCACCCCAAGCCAACCGCTCAACTTCCAGGTGAAACCATGCTTCAACCCTTCGATCAGCAGCCAGAACATGGCACTACAGAACATGATGGCCACGATATCGTTATTGATGATGGATGCTTCGAACGCGATCTGTGGTTGAAACGCAACGAATGCGGGGATGAGCATTCGCAGGAACAAATCCTTGCGGAACAATGCTCGCGCTGCCAGCCAGGCGAATACCACCGTCCCGAGTCCGAACGGAATGGTGGCGAGCCGCATCATGTACGTCTGCGCCTCCAACGAAAGACTTTCGGTGAGGTGATACACCGGCACCTGCCACAGGTAATAGAGCGGTGGGTGATTTGCGGTGTAGATCCAGCCACTGGGGTACCACTCGCCATCATCGCCAAGTGCCTCCCGCGGGATCACGGGTTGTTGCCGGAGCCAATCCGGCGTGGTGAAGTGGCCCGCCCACGGATAGAACTCATCCGGGATCTCATCGAAGCTGGTATCACCACCATTCGAACGAGCCTCGCGCCATTCATCCAGATCGGGGATGATGGGAATTCTCCCCTCCTCTGCCAGCACCTGCACATAGCTGTAATGCGCAATTTCATCGTGACCGGAGTACGGTGCCGCCATGATCGCGATGAGGATGCCCTTGGCGAGGAAGAGCCCCAGCAACACCAACAAGAACATGCGAGCAATAGCATCTACCCGGGCGCGATCGAGTTTCTGGAATGAGGCCACGTACTGTCCTAGCTGCAATGTATGCTAGTGGTAGATTTCTATCCACCCGGCACAGTGTACTCATATGAGAGAGAGATGGCATGTCGACGAACTATTACAACACGCTCATTACCGTGGCAGATGATTCGCCCGCAACGACTGCTTCGATACCCGATTTGACGAAATCCTCGGTGGCAGCACAGCAATTCCAGTGGATTTCAGACGCCCCGTACGAACTCACATCGGACGATGTGATTTTTGCACGTGTGGCCGAAAAACAGGGAATATCCGAAGCTGAACGAGCATCAGAACAGGAAGCGTATTTCCAGACCGGTCGCGCTTGCCTCCGCACTTCGCCTCTGGCCAAGAAATATGGTTGGGGTCTTCACAGCAATGCCGATGGCAAGCTGGCGCTGGTAGCTGTTGAATCCGACGAGTATGCCGCGCTGATGACCGATGACTCCGTCACCAAGGTCAAGGCGATGCGGAGCTCCCGCTAGGATTCGACCTCGTCCGGATTGATGATTCGGGCATACTCGCCGATTTCATCTTCTTCCCAGGGATCACCAGGCTCGACTGGTGGCTGCCATTCCACCTGAGAGATCACTTCCGCCCCCATACTGGCGAGCGTGGCGGCATCGTCCACGCCGTTGGCTTTGCCGGCCGCTACAGCTGTGAGCCACGCTGCGGCCTCCATGGTCCACTGATCCGTCCCTAGATAGAGACAGTGACCCAGTTCGGGGTACCAGATAAACGTCGACCTCTCCCCTAACCGTTCCGCCAGACGTTGGGCTTCGTTTGGTGGAACCACCACATCGCGCGCGGCTCCGAAGATCAACATCGGCTGCGACATCTGTTCGCTCATATCCAGGATATCGAATCCGGAAGAGACCTCATCACTCGCTTCTGGCTCGGCGAACTCCCGCAACTCCGCCATCAGCATCGGCGATGCGTGCTGAATCCAACGGGTCGGTTCTACTGCCGGGGTCACAGCTACCACGGCCATGATCTGGGGGTTCCTCCGCGCGATACGGATCGCTTCGTTTCCGCCCAAACTGGCACCAACCAGCGCCACCTGATTGAGATCGATAGTTGATTCGTTGCGCAATAGATCAAACACACCATCGAGAATATCGGTGTAGTGCGGATTCACGGGTCCCAGCGAGGTCGCCTCCCCCGTGCCGGGGCTATCCACCGCCATAACGGCAAACCCTGCCTGCAGGAATCGTGGTGCCCAGCCAAACGTCTCTTCCTTGGAAAGCGAAAGACCGTTCAACATGATCACGAGTCCGAATGGTCCAT
>JAFAEA010000268.1 GCA_023424355.1 Chloroflexota bacterium
TCCACCTGCACCGGTACGAGGCCGGCCTTGGTGGCATTGTTGCGGAAGATATCGCCGAATTTCGGACTGATCACGGCCTGGAAACCGTAATCCATCAGCGCCCACACAGCGTGTTCACGGCTCGATCCGGTACCGAAGTTAGGACCGGCGATCAGCACTTTGGTGCCCTCATATTCCGGACGGTTGAGGACAAAAGTTGGATCCTGCTCTCGCCACGCGGAGAAGAGTCCCTCGCCGAAACCGGTGCGTTCGACACGTTTCAGCCACACGGCCGGGATGATTTGATCGGTATCCACATCGCTGCGTTCAAGTGGTGCGATGCGCCCTTCGATTTTCTTGACGGGTTCCATTGATCTCTCCTGTTTGGGCGGACACTCAGGTCCGCCACTACGAGATTACAGATCCTTTGGCGTATTGGCACGGGCTCGCTTCGCTGCTCACGACGTTCGGCCGCCTGCGGCTGCTATGTCATCGCCCTCTATTGGCGGAAACATAGGTCCGCCACTACCACCAATGATCTGACTCCCCTACTTCAGGTCGGCTGGTGTGGCGAAGTGGCCCATCACTGCTGTGGCCGCGGCCACTTGCGGGCTAACGAGGTGGGTTCGTCCACCCTTGCCCTGGCGACCTTCGAAGTTGCGGTTGCTGGTGCTGGCGCATCGTTCGCCCGGAGCGAGCTGATCCGGATTCATACCGAGGCACATGCTGCAGCCGGCGGATCGCCATTCGAATCCAGCCTCCTGGAAGATCTTGTCCAAACCTTCCTTCTCGGCCTGGTACTTCACGAGCATCGAGCCCGGAACAACCATGGCGCGCATGCCATCGGCCACGCGTCGGCCCTCGAGAATGCTGGCAGCGCTGCGGAGATCTTCGATACGAGCATTGGTGCAGCTACCGAGGAAGATGGTATCCACCTTGATATCACGGATTGGTGTACCTGCCTTGAGATCCATGTACTTCAGCGCGCGTGCGGCGGCATCGCGATCACCTTCGGCAGCGAAACTATCCGGATCCGGCACCAACTGATCGATCGATGTCACCTGACCAGGATTGGTTCCCCAGCTGACGTGAGGCAGAATGGCATTGCCATCCAGAATCACTTCACGATCGAATGTGGCGCCCTCATCCGTTGGCAACGATCGCCAATCGTCCAGCGCGGCTTCCCAATCAGCGCCCTTGGGAGCGTATTTGCGACCTTCAACATAGGCATATGTTGTTTCATCGGGCGCGATCATACCGGCCTTGGCTCCGCCCTCGATGCTCATATTGCAGATGGTCATGCGACCTTCCATCGAGAGATTGCGGATCACTTCGCCGCGATACTCAACGATGGAGCCCACTCCACCGCCGGTGCCGATTTTGCCAATGATGGCAAGAATCACATCCTTGGCGGTTACGCCCTCCTGCAGAGTGCCATCGACTGTGATCGCCATCGTCTGTGGGCGAACTTGCGGGAGGGTCTGCGTGGCGAGCACGTGCTCGACCTCGCTGGTGCCAATTCCGAACGCAAGCGAGCCAAATGCACCGTGTGTGCTGGTGTGGCTATCACCACAAACGATTGTCATGCCCGGCTGGGTAAGACCCTGCTCTGGACCAATAATGTGCACGATTCCCTGACCACGAGATCCCATGGGATGCAGCTTGATACCGAAATCCCGGGCATTCTCGGTCAATCGACTGAGCTGCTTTGCTGAGATCGGATCGGCCACCGGCTGATCGATACCAATGGTCGGCACATTGTGATCGGCGGTGGCGATGGTGAGATCGGGTCGGCGCACCTTACGGCCGTGCATCCGCAAACCATCGAATGCCTGCGGGCTGGTGACTTCGTGGACAAGGTGGAGATCGATATAGAGCAGATCGGGTTCGCCATCGACGTGTCGAACAACGTGGCGATCCCACAACTTTTCAGCGAGAGTTCTTGGTTGGGTCACGAACGAAATCCTTTTGAACTATTCCGGTTTTCTGCCGGCGAACACCGCGAGCTCGAAGCACTTGAACGCGCAATCGACATCCACATAGCCGAGTTCACGTAGCCATTCCAGTTGGTCGCAAACTGGCGCGAGGATGTTGGCGCCGCCATCCGCGCGCATGCGGTAGCTGGCGTATACATCATCGAAGTTCGCGTTATCGCCCTGCCCCGCCGTGATGCGTTCAACCATGAGGCGATCGTGTGCGGCGTTGTACATTGGCGATCCACTGGCTGTGTGCTCGATGTGCACAAACATGCCACCTGGTTTCAGCCAGGTAAGTATCTTTCCATAGAGAGCCTGCTTCATCTCATCCGGGATGTGGTGGATGGCGAAACGGCTCACCACCATATCGAACGGACCGCGGGCATCCACTTCCGGATGCCAATCTGTCTCGCGAAAATCACCAGTGACATAGGCGATATCGAGATCGGAGCTCGCGAATTGCTGACGAGCACCTTCCAGAAATGGCTCAGAGAAATCGGTAAGCGTGGCAGATTTTACGGGCTGCCGTTTCATCACTTCCACAGTAGCGGTACCGCCACCTGCACCGAGATCGAGCAGGTTGTTCACCTCGAGCCCGGCTTCATGGAGAAGCCGGTGCATGATTTCGAAGTGGATATCCGAAAACGGAATATCACCAGAAATGGAATTGAAGTTGGCAGCAACGTTGGCATCCTGCCAGATGGTATCGTGCCTGGCAGCCATTTACGTCCACCTCGATGTTGAGGACATCCCTGCCAGTGCTGCATCCGGAAGTGCATGGAGCATCTGACTGATGGCCGCGATGTAGGCCTTGGCGGTGGCTTCTACGGTGTCTGTCGCGAGGCCATGTCCGCTGTAGGTTTGGCCCTCGTGACGAACGCGCACGTGCACCTGACCCTGCGCATCCTCACCCGGAGTCACAGCTTCCACCTGGAAGTACGTGAGTTCGGTTTCGATGCCGAGAGCGGAATCGATGGAGGAAAGCAGCGCGTCGATTGGTCCGTTGCCGCTGGCTCGGCCAGAAAGCTGGCTACCATCGCGGCTGACGATTGCCATTGCATTGGCTTCGCCACCTTTACCGGACGTGACACTGTAATCCAGCAACTGAATGGCGCTGGCGTGCACGATCACTTCATCGGCAACCAGTGCTTCAATATCGGCACCGGTGACCTTCTTCTTGCGATCGGCGAGTTCCAGGAATCGCTCGTAGGCGCTCTGCATCTGCTCGTCATCCAGCTTGATGCCGAGATCACTGAGGGCCGAGCGGAATCCGGCACGGCCAGAGTGCTT
>JAFAEA010000271.1 GCA_023424355.1 Chloroflexota bacterium
ATACGCACTCGATGCCGCGTTGGCATCGGGATTTTCCGTATCACTTTCCGACCCCTGTGTCGGAGGAGGAATGTGTTGTGATTAATGAACAAGAGCGACGAAGCGCCCTTAGCAGCCTGATGGGCTCTCATTCTGACCGCCGCACCATGTTGAAGGCCGCAGCTGCTGCCGGATTGGTGCCTGTATTGAGCAGCGCAACTGTGGCACAGCGCGCCGCCGCCCAGGATGCCACGCCGAAAACCGGCGGCACACTGGTGATTCTTGCTCAGGATTCGATCGAAAGCCTCAGCCCGGAAGATACCGGCGAAACCGCCCAGTGGGTGCCGATTTCCAACGTCTTCGAAGGCCTGTACATGGTCAACGAGAAGTACGAACTCGAGCCCGTGCTGGCCGATAGCTATGAGCCAAGCGAAGATGGCCTCACTTACACCTTCAAGTTGAAGAGCGATGTCACGTTCCACAATGGCGATCCGTTTACCAGTGCCGATGTGGTGTACACCTACAACTGGATCATGGATGAGGCCAACGCCTCCACCCGACTCGCCAACTTCGAGCTGGTGGAATCCGTGGAAGCACCAGATGACACCACCGTTGTGGTGACCCTCAACGCTGCCGATGTGACCTTCATGGTGAACGTGGCCACCACCTTCATCTACCCAGAGGCCTACCACACCGAAACCGGCGAGAACGATTTCAAGGCGAAGCCGGTTGGTACCGGACCGTTCAAGTTCGGCGAAATGAACCCGCAGCAGCGCGTTCGCCTCGATGCTTACGAGGATTACTACCGTGGCCGCGCCAATCTGGATGCCTTCCAGGTGGATGTGGTGCCGGAAGCCGCCGGCCGCATGAGCGCGCTGGAATCTGGCCAGGCCGATAACAGCATGTGGGGCCTGAACGCGGAAGATAACACCAGCCTCAAGGACAGTGGAAACTTCACCGTCTTTGAAACCCAGCAGATTGCTACCAATCACTTCCCGCTGAACAATACCCACCCGTTCCTGCAGGAGAAGGAAGTTCGCCAGGCACTGCTGTGGGCGCTCGATCGCCAGGCATTTGCCGATGAGATCTTCCTCGGCCAGGCCGTAGTTGCCACCTCCAACCTCTCTCCAGCGGTTGAGGCCTACTACAACCCGGATGTTGCCAAGTACGAGTACGATCCGGAAAAGGCCAAGGAACTCCTTGAAAACGCCGGTTGGGTCGAAGGTAGCGATGGTATCCGCGAGAAGGATGGCGTTCGCGCCGCCTTCACTCTCATGGTGTTCCAGGGCGATACACAGCGCCGACCAGAAGCCGAAGTCGCCCAGCAGTGGTGGCAGGAAATTGGTGTCGAAGTCACCCTCCAGGAAGGTGTCACCAGCGAGATTCTCGGTGGCCTCCGCGAAGGCGAGTACGATGCCGGCCTGTTCAACTGGGTCTACGGTGGATCCAATGGTGATCCGGATTCCCGCGATACCCTCATGACCGGTGGAGCCAACAACTTCTTCATGTGGTCCAACGAGGAAGTCGATCAGTTGATGACCGATGGTATCCAGGAGCAGGATAAGGAAGCCCGCGTCGAGATGTACAAGCGCATCCAGGAGATTGTGGCGGAGGAAGTTCCATTCCTCTTCCTGCTCAACCTGCAGAACATCTCGTTCTTCAACAAGCGCGTGAAGGGCCTTCCGGAAGAAGTGCTGGTTGGCGACAACCTGTACCCGAAGGCATACCAGTTCTGGATTGACGACGAAGCATAGTCGCTGATTCAATGAGTCCGGGTGCAATTGCGCCCGGGCTCACGTTTCACCGTTCCTGATCGATATTCTTCCGGGATTCCGTATGATCTCCTATTTGATAAAGCGACTGCTGCAGGGCGCACTGGTGCTCTTCCTGGTCTCATTCCTCACGTTCTTCGTGATGTATCACATGCCAGGGGATCCCGCCCGCACCATGGTTGGGCAAGCACGCGTAACCGATGCGCAGCTCGAACTCATCCGCGATAAATGGAACCTGAATGATAATTTCTGGTCGCGGTACACAACCTGGCTGGGAAATCTGTTCTCCGGCGACCTCGGCACCAGCATGATGCGCCCGGGGCAGGCGATTGGCGATATGATCGGCAGTGCCTCCTGGATGACGTTTCAGCTCACCTCCATGGCAATGATCATTTCGCTTTGTGTTGCTATCCCCATCGGGGTGCTGGCCGCAACGCGCCGCAACTCCGTGCTGGATTACCTGACTACGCTTGGCTCCACGCTTGGTGTTGCCGTACCGAACTACTGGATCGGTATCATGGCCATCGTGTTGTTTAGCGTTCAGCTCGGATGGCTGCCACCGTATGGCGCCGATTCCTGGAAGAGCTACATTCTCCCGGTGATTGTGCTCAGCATTGAGGAAATGGCAGCAGTCATGCGTCTCATGCGCGGTACAACCATCGAAGTACTGGGGCAGGATTACGTGAAAACCGCCCAGGCGAAGGGTTTGAAGCAAAACCTCATTCTCACCCGGCACGTTGTGCGTAATGCGCTCCTGCCAGTGATCACACTTATTGGTTACCGCATGGCATTTATCCTCAGCGGCACCATCGTGATCGAAACCGTTTTCAGCTGGCCAGGATTGGGACAGCTCTTCTTCGATGCAATTACGAATCAGGATATGCAGGTTGTGCAGGCCATCGTGTTGTTACTCGCTGCACTTGTGGTGATCATGAATATCCTCACCGATTTGATGTATGCCGTTGTTGATCCACGGGTGCGTGTGCGATGACAGATCAAAAAAGCACCACCCACAACGGAATTCTGGCGCAGCAGGAACAGCGGCTCACGCAGCGCCAACGAACGTGGCGACGATTCAAGAGCCACAAGGGAGCGCTTATTGGCGTCGCTATTGTTGCCCTGCTCATCTTTGTAGCGCTCACGGCACAGTGGATTGCGCCATACGAACCCAACAAGGGCGATTTGCGATTGCGTGGTGATGGGCCATCCATGGCTCATCCTTTCGGTAGCGATGATATTGGCCGCGATATCCTCACGCGCATCATGTACGGATCGCGCGTGGCGCTGATGGTGGGGCTCATCTCCACGTCGATTGCTGTCACCATCGGGGTGCTGGTCGGCTCCCTTGCCGGCTACTTCGGTGGAATCGTCGATGCGGTGCTGAGTCGTCTCATCGATACGCTCATGGCATTCCCGATTCTTGCGCTGTTGCTTACGCTTTCGGCTGTGCTCGGACCGAGTTTGCGAAACGTGATCATCATTGTTGGTATCACGTTCTGGGCGAGTTATGCCCGTGTGATTCGCGCCGAGGTGCTGAGTCTGCGAGAACGAGATTACGTGCTGGCCGCACGTTCCTCTGGTGCCAGCGATTTGCGCATCATCCTGCGGCACATCGTGCCGAATGCGATCGGCCCGGTCATTATCCTCGCCAGTTTGGCCATTGGTGGCGTGATCATCTTTGAATCGGCGCTATCATTCCTCGGGATGGGCATCAGCAGGCCCACCTCAAGCTGGGGCACCATGCTGAGCGATGGTCGCGAACACATTCGCAACTATCCTCACATTGCCATTGCACCCGGTTTGGCTATCTCCATCACCGTGTTGGCATTCAACCTTATCGGTGATGGTTTGCGAGACGCACTGGATCCACGCGAACGAAGTTGAGAATGAACCGACGCCAAATCATCGCCACCTCATCCGCCGCCGGCGCCATTGCGCTCGGCGGCGCCGGTGCATGGTGGTACTTGCGTGAAGATGGCGACCCCAAGGGCGCCAGCGACCGCATGGATCTTCTTGCCGGCGCCTATGCGGGTGCTCCTCACGAAACCGATCACGAAGCGTATGCCATGCTCAGCCTTACTGGCGGAATGCCCGGCCGAACGGGAATGGAGTTGCGACTCTACGATCTCGATGCAGTCCCGCTCCCGGCTCCCGAGGACCTTTCCGCCACGCTGACCAATCTTGTTACCGGCGAATCGGCCACCGATCTCCAACTGGAATCGCAGGATGATGGCAGCTGGAAGGTGAAGCAGGAAACACTCGAATCCGATGGCTGGTGGCAACTGGTACTCACCTGGGCGGATCTCATGGCGTACTGGACATTCATGCTGCCGGATCCGAACCTCACCGGGTTCGGGACGCCACCGACCGTCGAAGCCGATCCCGATGCCACCGCGATGCTGGTGGCGGCCGTGAGTACGCTCACCAATCGCACCAGTTTGCGCTGGTGGGAATGGCTGAGCGGCGGAAACGGATCCATCGTGCTGGCGCGTTTCAGTGTCACCACTGAAGCCATCAACGGCCTGCCGGATGCATTCGAGAGCGATTCAATGCTCGCTGGTCGAATTCCGCAGGATGGCACTCCACCCTCGTTCCGGGAGGAGAATACCCGTAC
>JAFAEA010000287.1 GCA_023424355.1 Chloroflexota bacterium
ATCAGCACGCATCCACTTCGGAACGCGCACACACTCTGTTCCTCCCGGCGGATACCCTCCGGGAAGGCCGGTTACCGCGCTCGATTTGGACGTACGAATGGGGATTAAGAGAGCGTTAACAACGCCAGCGTGACGTTTTTAAGACCGGATTCCCCGCAGACATCCGGTCCACGATTCAGGGTTCAACCACCCGCAGGAAGGCACTATGGCCAGGGCAGCGAGCACAAAAGCAACCAAATCCACCAAGACCACCGGGCTGCAAATCTCCCGCGTGTTTACCACCGCCGGCAAGGATCCATACAGCGAACTGGAGTGGACCAACCGCACCAGCCGCATCACCAACCCGGATGGCTCCGTCGTCTTTGAGATGAAGGATGCCGAGATCCCCGCTTCGTGGAGCCAGGTTGCCACCGATATCATGGTGAGTAAGTACTTTCGCAAGGCCGGTGTGCCGCAGTTCGATGCCGAAGGCAACCAGCTATTCAATGAAGATGGTTCCCCACAGCTCGGTCCGGAGCGATCCGCCAAGCAGGTGATTGGTCGCCTCGTTGGCGCGTGGCGATTCTGGGCTGAAAGCAACAACTACTTCGCTTCCGAAGCCGATGCCCAGGCATTCGAAGACGAACTCAAGTTCATGATGGCCAATCAGATGGCCGCCCCGAACAGCCCGCAGTGGTTCAACACCGGCCTCAACTGGGCGTACGACATCACCGGTCCGGCTCAGGGTCACTACTACGTCGATCCCGCCAACCCGACCGAAGTGCAGACCAGCACCGATGCCTACACTCGACCGCAGCCGCACGCCTGTTTCATTCAGAACATCGAGGATGATCTGGTGAACCCGGGCGGCATCATGGATCTCTGGGTTCGTGAGGCTCGCATCTTCAAGTACGGTTCCGGTACTGGCACCAACTACAGCAAGATCCGCGGCGAGGGCGAGCCCCTCAGCGGTGGTGGATCCAGCTCTGGTCTCATGAGCTTCCTTAAGATCGGTGACCGCGCTGCCGGTGGCATCAAGAGTGGTGGTACCACTCGACGCGCCGCCAAGATGGTCACCCTCGATGCCGATCACCCGGATATCGAAGCTTTTGTGGATTGGAAGCCGCGCGAAGAACTGAAGGTCGCCGCGATGGTCGAGGGCATGAAGCACCTCACTCCGGCCCAGCAGGAGCGTGCCGAAACCCTCGGCCTCGAGCTCAACTACGATTACAACGGCGAGGCCTACGCCACCGTTTCCGGCCAGAACAGCAACAACTCCGTGCGCATGACCACCGAGTTCATCGAAGCTGTGCGCGATGACAAGGATTGGCACCTCATTCGCCGCACCGATGGCAGTGTGCACAAGACCGTGCGCGCTCGCGATCTGTGGAATCGCATCGCTGTGGCTGCCTGGCAGAGTGCCGACCCCGGTGTGCAGTTCGATAGCACCATCAACGAATGGCACACCAGCCCGGAAGGCGGCCGCATCAACGGCAGTAATCCGTGCTCGGAATACATGTTCCTCGATAACACCGCCTGCAACCTGGCCAGCCTGAACCTGATCAAGTTCATTGATATCGATACCGGCAAGTTCCATATCGATGAGTTCAAGCACGCCACCCGTTTGTGGACCATCGTCCTTGAGACCAGCGTGCTCATGGCGCAGTTCCCGAGCGAGGAAATCGCCCGACTCAGCTACGATTACCGCACCCTCGGCCTTGGCTACGCCAACCTCGGCACCGTGCTGATGATTCAGGGTCTGCCGTACGATAGTGGCGATTCCCGCGCCTACGCTGGTGCCGTCACTGCCCTCATGACCGGCGAGAGCTACGCTGCCAGTGCCGAAATGGCTGGTCACCTTGGCGCATTCCCGGAATACGAGCCGAACGCACCGCACATGCTGCGCGTTATCCGCAACCACCGCCGCGCCGCCTACGATGCGCCGAAGAGCGAGTACGAAGGCCTCAGCGTGCTGCCGATGCCGATCGATCAGGAAGCCGCCCCGCAGGATATCCTCGCCGCCGCGCAGGATAGCTGGGATCGCGCGCTGGCCGAAGGCGAGAAGAACGGTTACCGCAACGCCCAAACCACCTTGTTGGCACCCACCGGCACCATCGGTTTGCTGATGGATTGCGATACCACCGGTGTTGAGCCAGACTTCGCCCTCGTGAAGTTCAAGAAGCTCGCTGGCGGTGGCTACTTCAAAATCGCCAACCAGAGCATCGAGCCGGCCCTGCGCAACCTTGGTTACAACGATGCGCAGCGCAAGGATATCCTCACCTACGTGCTGGGTACCCTGAACCTTGATGGCACTCCGCACATCAACCGCGAGAGCCTCAAGGCCAAGGGCCTGAACGATGCCGATATCGCCAGCATCGAAGCCGCCCTGCCGGGTGTGTTCGAGCTCGGCTTCGCATTCAATGCGTGGAGCCTCGGCGAGGATGCCATTCAGCGACTCGGTCTCACCATGGAGCAGGCCAGCAAGCCAGGCTTCAACCTGCTGAAGGCCATCGGCTTCAGCAATCAGGAGATCGAGGAAGCCAACGAAGCGATCTGCGGTACGCAGATGGTGGAAGGCGCCCCGCACCTGCGCAAGGAGCACTACGCCGTATTCGATACCGCCAACAAGAGCGGTAAGAAGGGCACTCGCTTCATCCATCACATGGGTCACATCGGCATGATGGCCGCGGCCCAGAGCTTCCTGAGTGGTGCTATTTCCAAGACCATCAACATGCCGAACGAGGCCACTGTTGAGGATGTTGAGGATGCCTACTACGAAAGCTGGAAGCAGGGCATTAAGGCCATGGCCCTGTACCGCGATGGTTCCAAGATGAGCCAGCCGCTCAGCAACAAGAGCGATACCGTTATCGATGAAGAAGCCGTGAAGCAGACGGTGGAAGAGGCTGTTGCCGCTGCCACCGCCGGCAAGGATGCCGAAATCGCTGCCCTGCAGGCCAAGATCGCTGAACTGGAAGCCCAGAAGGCGAAGCTCGCCGCCGGTGCAACTGCACCGAGCCAGGGTCAGCAGCAGCTTCCGGGTATGCCGCACATCCCAACCCGACGTCGCTTGCCAGGTAAGCGCCACGGATTCACCCAGGAAGCGCGCATCGCGGGGCACAAGCTCTACCTGCGCACCGGTGAGTACGAGGACGGCACCCTCGGCGAAGTCTTCATTGATATGCACAAGGAAGGCGCTGCCTTCCGCAGCATGATCAACCAGTTCGCCATCGCTATCTCCAAGGGGCTCCAGTACGGAGTGCCGCTGCAGGAGTACGTGGATACGTTCACCTTCGTGCGGTTCGAGCCGCAGGGTATGGTGAGCGGTCACCCGAATATCAAGATGGCCACCAGCGTTATCGACTTCGTATTCCGCACGCTTGGTATGGAGTACCTCGGTCGCACCGATCTCGTGCAGGTACCACCGGCACCGATCGATGGCACCGGTGAAGATGCTGATTTGCACCACGGCGTGGGCGATAGCCCGGCCCAGCGCATCGCGAGTGTCGACGCCCCAGCCGTCCCGACCAGCAACGGCTTCGGCACACCGGCCGCGGCACCTGCTGCGGAGCAGACCCCGGTATCGTCACCCCTCGTGGGTGACAACGGAACGCCGAATGTCCAGGCGTCCGCTGCACCGGCGGCCTCGACTTCGGTCCCGGTGGTCCCGACCCTCGTGATCGAGCAGGATTCCGCCGCCACACATCAGCACCTCCCGAGCGCCATCGATCAGCAGCTCGGCGAAATGATGGGTGACGCCCCGTTCTGCGACATCTGCGGCCACGTCACCGTCCGCAACGGCGCCTGTTACAAGTGCCTCAACTGCGGCAACAGCCTGGGCTGCAGCTAGTTGATTGAAATGATCGCTGGATCGAATAGGTAATGAGAAGCCGCCATCCTCGCAAGAGGGTGGCGGTTGTCAATTCATAGAGGAAAGCACTTGGGAAACGACTTCAATTTATGGCTGAAACGCAGGCAGCTCAAAACCATGCTCCATCAACAATTCAGGGCTGACTCGCGAACCCTTTTTGTTCATTGTGCATGTGCAAACTTTGAAGACGTCGGAGACGGAGAGCCTACACCTATCACGGCAATCAGCGTCTATTCAGAGTTTCGAGGGGAGACCAAGAGCTTTTCTATTCATCGCCAATTGTCCAAGCGAAAGCGAACGAGTGTTGATGCCGATACCCTAACGGATAAAGAGATCCTAGATGCAGAAAGGCAAATGCTAAGGGAATTCGTTAGCTACACGAAGAGTCATTCTGAAGATCGCTGGATGCATTGGGATCTGAGGGATCCCAAATATGGATTCGATATGATTTCCGATCGATGCTCGTTTTTCGGAATATCAACACCAAGGGTTGATGAATCGTTGAGGATCAATTTGAAACAGCCAATTCGGGAGATCTACGGTCGGGACTTTGCGCACCACCCAAGAATGCTGTCATTGGCAAAATTAAACGGAATCGTAGCTATTGACGCACTGGATGGAAAGAGTGAAGGTGCCTGTTACCAGAAGAAGCTGTTTAAGAGTGCCGCTGATTCTTCCCTGAGAAAAGTACGGATCATCCGTGAGGTTGCATACCTAGCCGGCGAGGGCACATTAAAGACGGAAATGAAGTGGTTCCGATCACCACTCGTAGCTCTCGCTGGTTCTGTGGATTGGTTTCTTGACCACCTGGTGTTTAGGCTGCTAACAATTTTCCTGGCGCTTTGGGGAGTAGGGGAAATATGTTTGAGAATAGTGATCAGTCTATTATGAGTTGCTAGACTGTTCCTTGCACTTATATGGCGCGGATTGAAGTTGGCGTCGAGCAGTCTCTGTGATTGTTACCTTCGATAAAGGCTACTGTTGTAGGTAATTGAACCACGAACTAAATCTCCGCTGATCCGTTGATTCGATTACATTGCAGTCAGGAGGAAGGGGAAACGACTCTTTTATCGCTTCCCCTTCCTAGACGATTAGCCTAGCCTCCTCGGCCACCCACGGCTATTCGTGCCCTTGTTCCTGGATAAGTGCAGTCTCATATGCATTTTTGCTCAGTGTGTAGTTGATAAGTTCCTTACCGAATTTTTGGGGGTCATACTGCATCACTGGGAACATCTGGGACATGGTCTGAACAATTCCTTCGAGATGATTCTCTAGGAATGCCTTAGGATCCGTCTTCCAGCGCACTTGGCCGCCTTCTGTGATCTCCATCAAGGATTGCAAACCATAAACGAATGGCACAACAAATCCCTCTGGAATCACATAATCCACCTTCACTTTGGTGAACTTCGAGTATGCCTTCGGGTTGGGAATACTCTTGTTGAGCTTGCTTACGGCTGTGATTCGGCCGAATTTCAACTTTTGAGCGTTGTAGTATGCGGGAAGTTTCGCGTAGATAATGTCATACAGCTCCGGCAAATCACTTGCCACATCAATCGCGCTCTTAACTTGAGCGTTGGCCAGCTTACTTTTAGCTCCTGAGCTCTCGGTCACTGCATCGAGACTCATAAGTTGTTCGAACCTTGTGAGACAATCCCCCTTGCTTCTATAAATGTTCTGTGGCGGGGGCGCAGTTACAGGCTTTTTGTCATTGTCATGTGGGAGAGTCGGGAGCATCGACAGTGGGATCCAGGTGAGAGCAATAACGTCAGCAGCTTTGATTGAGCCACCTTCATTAGTTTTCCATTCCACCTCTTTAGAAATCTCAAGAGGCAAGACCTCTCTAAGGTAGTCGAAGTACCCACTTCGGTTTGCTCGAGCTTCGGTTCTTAGTTCCACATTGTTGTTTCTGGCGGCACAGATCTCTACAAGAGACGAGGAAAAGGCATCCAGAGAATTGGGGTCATTTTCGTCCTGAGGCACGATCAATTCTATGGGTACGAGAAACTCCAGGTCTTTTGGATCGAAATTCTCGTCACCGGTGCGGCGAATCATACTTTTGACGTGGTTGATCTCGGTCGCAGACGAGTTCCATAGTTCCCGAAAGTCCTCCCAAGTCTTAATCCTCTTGATCTTAGATGAATCTAGGCCCGCAGTCTGAAGAATGTGAATTCCGATTGCGAGAGTATTGTGACCGCCGTCTAGAATCCCCTCCACGTTAGTGTCGGCAAACTGAATCTTAAGTCGCTTTCTCTCGAGCTCTATGCAACTTGAGGCGCCAAGCAGAATACCTTTAGTCTTAAGGTGAAAGAACTCGGGAGTCTCTGCAATGGATTCCAGGATCTCGCTGGTTACACTGCCCGTTTTGGAAGATCTGGGATTTGCCTCCAAATCGATGACATCAATTAGGTCTATTAGGCTCGAAGCTCGAACTAATCCCTGATATCGACGCAGTTGATTCACGTCGACGGAATGCATATCTTCGAATTTTAGGACGACTGTATCTGACAATTGAGTAGACATCAAAAAACTCCATTCACGATTTCCGGTGAAAGGAGTTGATCCCAAGATATGCGCACATTGCACTCTCTGCATCAAGGCACGTCGCAATTTTGATTGGACCAACTGCCATCCGGCGAATTGACTTCGCGCCCTCCGGCGCAGTGTGCTATCCAGCACCCTGTCACTGTAGCAGCTGGTCGCCGGCTCGTCAATAAGACCTGTAGAATTCTCTGATTTTTCCCAGTTGGATGTACCTCATTTGCATAGAGCATAGTGTGGCAATGTTTCCTTTCCCAATCGCCCGAAATGCGTAGGCAAAGTTGATAGGATTGTCATCATTTTCTTGATTTGAGTTCAGGAGCAGGGTAAATCACATTTGATTCTAACCTGCCTCAAAGGTACAAGTCGGACTCGAACCTCCATTTTGGTTAGTTCCTGAACAAAACTGATGTCTTACACTGTGCTCTGTGTTCCTGATTTTATCCCCATATTCAACCACCCATCCCACCGACAAACCAACCACCCGGTTGATGCGGAACCCTTTCCCCAACTGCCATCCTGTAACTACGCCCGACCACCCGGGTCGGACGGAGCAACAGGAGTCAACCATGAGCCATCCAAGAGTCAACCCACGCATCGATGCCATAACGATCGCGATCAGCATCGGAATCGGGATCGCCATCGGGATCGCGGTGTTCGATAACGTCGGTATCGGGGTATTGATTGGTGTGCTCGCCGGAGTCGGGATCACGATGATCAATCAGCGCATCCGATCGTAACGAACACCAACCTTCGGAACCATCCTCGGGGACATGCCGTCACTAAATCAGGACTACCTGGTGAAATACGATGGAAATCGGAGGAATATTGGGATACACACCAAAGCCAGATTTTGTAAGTAGGAATCGCCGCGATCCCAAAAGGAATCCGGGCGTGCAGGGCATAAGTCTCGGACTGGCATTTGGAATTCCGTTAGGGATTTTTCTGTTCGATAGGGTGCCGATCGGCATTGGTATCGGAGTCGTGCTGGCTATTGCGTTCACTGCCGCATTCACATGGTTGCGGAATCGATTCGGTCTTTAGTCCACATCCTCGAGGTGATCGCGATCCAGTCGCCAGCACACCTGAGCCAGCGCCGCCAGTAGCAATGCCGCTACCCACATCCAGTTACCCAGCGTTTTGTTGACCGAGATACTGATGAAGTTGCTGTTGTGATCGAACTCGTACAGCACCACCAGCGGCATGCTGACGACAAAAGCAACCGATGCGATTAGTGCCTGACGTTGCACCAGAATCGATCCCGCCAGCATCAATCCCACCGCGATCACGCCAAACCAGATTGAGCGACCACTGCTCCCGTCGCCAACCTCCCAGTACTCGATATTGAGCGAGGCGTTCACGGCAATCTGGAAGGCCAGTGCTGCCGCGGTGATCGAGCCGGCGATGACGGTAATGGCTTTGACGATATCGGCTGCGTTCGTAGATCTCATAGGCTAGCCCTCCACATCGTATGCCGCCCGGCAGGCACGGCATTCATAGATCGGTTTCTTTCCGCTCACCGGAATGAGCGGAATCCAGAGCACGTGGATAAACCGCATGCGGGTTCGCACGCGGAATCGCGAGCTCTGCCCGCAGCTGATGCAATAGCTGGGAGCACGGCGATACTGCTCCCGTCCCCACGTTACCCATCGCAAGCCAATCGGCAACACGGCATGTCCCTCCTCGTGCTGGCGGTTTCTGGTTCCACCTTACACCCGGATGGATTGTCCGTTAACGAGAAAAGCATCGGTCGTGCTTGCCACAACCGATGCTTTTTCAGGATGACGAGAGCGATTACTTCTCGTCCACAACCTTCTCGCCGCCGACCAGGGCGCCG
>JAFAEA010000343.1 GCA_023424355.1 Chloroflexota bacterium
ATCTTTGTGGAGGGCGCGATTTCCGAAGGTGTTGAGGCCGAGAATGCCAATCAGATTTTCGATAAGCTCGCCGGATTCGCCGATTACGGCTTCCCGAAGAGTCACGCGGCGGCGTTCGCCTTCCTCGCATATCAGAGCTGCTGGCTGAAGCATTACTACCCCGCCGAGTTCCTGTGCGCGCTGCTCAACAATCAGCCGATGGGATTCTATGCTCCGCATGTGCTGATTAACGATGCCAAGCGCCACGGAATCCGCGTGCTGAAGCCGGATGTGAATGCCAGCAATATCGAATGCACGGTAGAAGGCACCCGCACGGTGCGGCTGGGACTCAGCCTGATTAAGGGTGTGAGCGAAGACGTAGCCATGCGGATTTACGAAGAACGCGTGGCAGGTGGTGAGTTCGCCTCGCTGGCGGATCTCATTCGGCGCGTGGCGCTGCACCCGAATGCGCAGGAGAACCTGATAGCCGCTGGTGCGTGCGATTGCTTTGGATTACAGCGTCGAGAAATGCTGTGGCATATCGGTCTGTTCATTGCCCCCATGGGCTTTCAGGATAAGCGCACCCGCAGGCATGGCGGCCAGCAAATGCCACTCCCCTTGCCCACCATGCAGGATCATGTGGAGCTTCCGCGCACCACCCAATGGGAGCGAATGACGGATGAATACCGGGTGCTGGGGCTCTCCGTGCTGCATCACCCCATCGGATTGTTGCGCCACAAACTGCCACCCGGGATGTCTTCCACCCGCGATCTCGCTGGACTCCCGGATGGTGCCAAGGTGTTTATTCCGGGTCTGATTGTGTGTCGTCAGCGGCCAGGCACGGCCAAGGGCATCACCTTTTTGCTGCTGGAAGATGAGTTCGATTTGGTGAATGTGGTGGTATATCCGGATTTGTATGAGAAGCAACGCCTGCACATCCGCTCCACTCCCATGCTGATTGTGGAGGGCAAGCTGCAACTGGCGAACAATAATATCAACATCGTGGCCGAACGCGTGCACCCTATGGAGGATTCACCGTTCATCGCCCCTACCCCGAACTTCGCGGAGGATATTCAGGGAGAATACGAGGAGGCCGATCCGAAGCACGTGCAGTTGGTAAAGATTCCGGCACGAAACCTGATCGAGGCACCGATCACGCAGGCCGATATCCGGGCAGTGACTCCAGATTCACACAACTATCGCTAGCGAGATCGGCCTAATCCTGAATGCGTTGATAGATGCGCACATCGCCTTGCTCGAAGACCAGCTCCCAGCCATCGCCCGGGAAGGCAGGGTCACCCGCTGTCGGTACCGGATTCTGGGCCATATACCCATCGCGAGGCGCGGATCCGGCGTAATTCGACCCCTGAACCTCAATTGGCCCCATGTAGATGAAGGTGATGCCGTACTTATCCAACAACGCGGGATCCGGTGGGCCGGCGTACATGGCGTCGATATCCCCAACCCGAGAGGGAATTTCGGCCAGAGTCGCATCATCGCCCAAATGCCATTGCCGCTCGTGACCAGTCCAACCAATGAGTGTCGGCACACCGGTGGCTCCGGAAATTCGAGCAACGGCACCATCCCATTCGCCACCACCAGCGGTGAGAATCACATCATCGGTATCGGCATGCTCGCGCAACCAGACAATGGCTTCATATTCAGCGGCCTCAGGGGAATCCGGCGCGGTCTTCAAGTACTGGAGACCATCGATACCGCTCCACTCGCGAGTGGGATTGCGCCAATCCAGCCACTGCTGACCGGCAACCACCGGGTACCCGAGACCCAGCACCAGCACGGCTGCCGTGACTGCAGGCATCGCAACCCGAAGGACAGCGTTGAAGCGAATCGATTTCCAGAGAGCCACCAGTCCGATACCAGAGGCGACCGACATCAGCAACCAAACCTGATAGCTCACCTTGAACACCGTGTTCATGCGACTACCAGTATAGATATCGCTGATATAGAAGAACTCCGGAATCAGCAGGAGTAACAGCGCAAAGGCGAAAAGCACCAGCGAAACATTGGCAGGCGTGAGGCGCGCGTCCCGCTCAAGCAACAGCCAGATCACAATCACCGGCAGGCCGCAGAAGATCAACAGATGCACCGGCACCACAATAGCGCCGAGGAGGCAGAGCACACCGAACCCGAGTGCGAGGTAGCCGGAAACGGGATCGTGATACGGGCGCTCCCCCTCGCGGCGGAGTCGCATGCTCACAATCGGGGAACGTCGGCGAATCGCCTCGCCGATAAGAAGCGCGATCAAAGCTACATACTGGAACCCAAATATGGAAAGGAACTCACCCGGCGTGGTGGCCAATCCTCGATACAATCCGATGCTCTCCAAAACGCCACCCACGATCGGGATGTTGCCGAACACATCGCCAAAGGCGGAATCGACCGGACTCGCAGGAGCCACAAAGTTCAGATGGAACGGAATCCACGGGATGATGGCACCTGCGCCGAGGATGGCTAGCGCACCAACCTGCGATTTCCACCCCAGACCCATGGTGCCCAAAATCAGCGCAAAGGCGGCGATACCGGCATAAGTCGGGAAGTCCCACGAGTTCAGGGCATAAAGCGAACCAAGGAAAGCGCCAGCCACGAAGATACGCACACTTTCCCGCCGCCAGAAGCTCTCGCCTTCCGCGAATGGTCCCAGTGTAAGGAGCGCCCATGCCAAACCGAGCGCGGTCACCGCGAACGGCAGCGCCATGACATGTGGATGCAAATCGCCAAGAATGAAACTAAACGAAGGGAATTCGGTGATCGGATTGTAGCCATAATCTGGCTTATGAGAATCCCGGATCA
>JAFAEA010000357.1 GCA_023424355.1 Chloroflexota bacterium
ATAGTGGGTAGCGATGCCAGCAACACGATGCCGATGAGGCGGAATCGCAGGCTCCGTGCGAGGGACGTGTTTACGAACCAACTCACCAGAGATTTGATTCGTCTCACGTTCCCACCTCCTCGAATACCAGACTTGTTCAATGATAGTAGGAATCCAAATCCAACGTCGTAGAAAACCTTGGAGATTCTACACAGAATTGATGTATTCTTACTTATGAAGGGATTCCACCCAAATTGAGGGAGCGCATTAGGCTAAATTGAGCTGAGCCTGTCAATGGTTCTGTCTGGCTGCTGGTAGTGCTGCATCCCGATGTCAAAAACTGAGCAGATATAGGGGTCCTCAAATGCATCGATTTCAGGCAGTCGCCCTGCTTCGTCATCGAGGTCTGGCCGTAGTTGTGGTCTTGTTGTCCATCTTGCTGGTGTCCTGTGGAACTGGCGAGTCCGATGAGAATACAGACCCCACCCCAGTTCCGACCACTGCACCTACCGTAGCTGCGACTGTTGCGCCTACTGAGGAACCCAAGAAGGACGAAGGAAACAAAGTCATTCGCACCATCCGCAGTGCACCAGGAAATGCACTCGATCTGGTGCAGGATGGTACCGGCTGGGTATGGAATCAGGTGTCTCGCGGCGGAGTGTTTATTTGGGATGGCATTCGTTCAGCCAGTGGAGCGGTGTGGGACAAAGTAACTGGCTTGCCGGGTGACGCTTGGGGCAAATCAAGCGATTTTGGCGCTGGACCGGAATAGGCGCTATCGCCGACAAAGTGGTGACAACGGCTGGTGACGTAGCGGATCAGCTTTCCAGTCTGGACCCCTCAGGCTTTTTCATTGCCGTGAAAAATTTCATCGTGATACTGCTAAGAGTTGTTGCGATATTGGGAATCATTGCAATTGCCGCATACGTTTTCATCCGCTTCTCACTTTGGAAGCGCGTGATTGGGTTGTGGCGAAATGGAAGCGATCGTCGAAAATCCCGAGCTCAGAATCAAAAGCTGAATAGATTGGCTGAGAGAGTCGCAGTGGTAGAGCGCGAAGCCGAACAAAGTGCTTTGGAAATGCAGAACAACTCCAACTATCGGCATCGAAGGTCACGAGTCGAAGTGAATGTTCGAGTGGATGACGAAGACGTAACGACTTCGTAGAGATCCCCGTCTCAATGAAATCTTCAGGTTCGCTTCGCGATCGCTGTTGTGGTCTGCCAGAATGCTCGCCACCGACCATTCTGGCATTCGAGTTGGCGACCACTTCTCTGCCTCCTAAGTGTTGCCAAAATACTCCATGTTGTATACCGTGACGATATCAACACAGTGTCGCTCCAGATGCTCATCCAATCTCGGCTGAGCCGCGGAGCGGGAATATCTTCGGAGGGGAAACCATGATTTCCGACGACCACTTTGCCGACGGTGCGAAGCGATTGAGCACTGATCGACGCAAGTTGATTGGCGCCAGCGCTGCAGCCATTTTGAGTGCGGCAGGTATGACTGCTGTGGGCAAGCCCATTTTCGCGCAGGATGCGACTCCTGAGACCAGTGACGATTCTGGTGGAGTAGAAACCTCGCAAGCCCAACACGTATCCGACCTTCCAACCATTCCGCCGGAAATGGAAGAGTTTGCCAACGACTGGCCGCAATACGGTTTCGATTACGCCCAAACCCGCGCATCTATCGCTGCCACTATCGATTCCAGCAATGTCGGTGAACTTGGTGTTGCCTGGGAATATCAGCTGGATGCAAACGCGCCGTTCGGTGCCATGACCTCGAATCCGCTTGTACTGGGTGATCGGGTCTATATCATCGATAACCGCTCCTCGATTCACTGTATCGATCGAGAATCAGGCGAGGTGATTTGGGCCACCAACGAGGATCAGCCAACACTGGGTCCAAACGGCATGGCCGTTGGCTATGGCTACGTGATTGGTGTTACCGGCGATTCTGCTGAAGTGTTTGCGCTGGATCCGGAAGCCGGTGAAGAAATTTGGCGAATCCGCCTTACTTACGCTGTTTCTGAAGGTATCACCATCGCTCCCGTCATCTACGGCGGGAATGTGATTGTTAGTACCGTTCCGGGCAATACCGGACAGTTCTATACGGGTGGTGCACGAGGCATCATCTACTGCATCAACATCGAAACCGGAGGTGTCATCTGGAGTTTCGATACCGTGCAGGACAATCTCTGGGACAACTTCCGGGTCAATTCCGGTGGTGGCCTGTGGTATCCGCCTTCCATTGATACGGAAACCGGTGTCATCTTCGCCGGTGTGGGTAACGCCGCTCCGTACCCCGGTACGGAAGAGTTCCCCAGCGGTTCCAGCCGACCAGGCAACAACGATTACGCCAACTGCCTGATCGCTATCGACCCGGCTCAGGGCAAAATTCTTTGGTACGTGAATGTGAAGCCGCGTGATTACTACGATCACGATAACCAGATCACGCCAGTGTTGGGTACTGTGACTCAGGGCAATTCAGAAGCCGATGTGGTGTTCACCGCCGGTAAGCATGGCTATGTGGTGGCCGTGCATCGCCAAAGCGGACACGAGATCTGGCGACGAGCGGTTGGTATCCATCAAAACGATGGCCTTCTCGAACTGCCTGAGGAGCCCATCGAGGTGTATCCAGGCATTCAGGGTGGTGTTGGCGCACCCATGGCGTACATGGATGGTGTGCTTTATGTCGCGGTGCTGAACTGGCCGAACATGGTGTCCGCTACTGAAGCCACGGCCGATTTCGGCGCGCTCAGCACTGCAACCACCGAGTTGATCGCGCTGGATGGCGCCACCGGTGAGTACCTCTGGAACACAGAAATCGCCTCCGGTACGAACGGACCTGGCC
>JAFAEA010000406.1 GCA_023424355.1 Chloroflexota bacterium
ACGTGACACTCACTGGCAAAACATCCGGATCGTTCTATCAGGTAACGCACAATGGCCGCACCGGTTGGGCTCATCGCGACTGGATTCGCGTCACCACTGCCGCTCAGCCTAAACCGACTGCCCCGCCGGTGGTGCCGACCCCAAAACCGACGACGCCATCTAAGCCAAACCCAACACCTGCACCGCCCGTAACGGTTGTGAAGGGGAGCGCGGAGGTCACCGAAGCACTCAATCTTCGAAGTGGAGCCAACACCTCTTCGGCTGTGCTTGCTGTTATGCCAGGCGGTGCCAAGGTGCAGCTCACCGGCAAGGTCTCCGGTCTGTTCTATCAAGTGACGTACAACGGGAAAACGGGCTGGGCCCACAAGGATTGGATCAAGCCGAGCCAGACATCTGTTGTTGCGAACAACACCGTGAAAGTGACAGAGAGCGTGAACTTGCGTGGCGGTCCCGCTACCAACTACAAACGCATTGCTGTATTGCCTGCAGGAGTCACGGTCACTCTGACGGGCCAACAGTCGAATGGCTTCCACTCCGTCTCGTACAACGGTAAATCCGGATGGGCGTTTTCCAGTTATCTGAATCTTGATTCGGTCGGAAAGTCCCTCCCAGTGGTGGCACCAGGAAGTGTGTCGGCGCAACCAGAGTTGTACCCGCCCATCAGCACCAATCAGGGATTCCACTACACCAACGCGCTGATTGGACCATCCCGAGGCACGCCAGAGCAGGTGATGGAGTACGCTCGCGCCGCGAAATCGAAGCGACTGGCAGACGTCGAACTCTACGTCTATGAAATCTATCGGATTGCTCCGGTAATCGGGTTCGATCCTTCGCTCATCATCGCGCAATCCGCACTGGAAACGGGCTATTGGCACAGTAAATGGTGGGATGAGCGATTGAACCCGGCGGGTCTCGGCATCAACGATCAGCCGTCGACGCATCCATTCAGTCAGAAATTCCCGAATGGAACCATTGCGGCTCGTGCACAACTCGCGCATATGCATGCGGAAGTCTTTGGCGACCGCAGGCCGCTTCCGAGAGTTCTTCAGGGCATGGATGCGACGTATCAAAATGTGTTCAGCGCAGGATGGGCAGGCACAGTAGTGACACTCGATGATCTCGCCGGCACATGGGCTACTGATCCGCAATACGGATGGAAGATCTCGCGAGTTGCGGCCATCATCTTCGGCTAGAGGTTACCCTTTAGTCAGAACAATTTGGACGATCGCACCAACAATCGGCGCGAGACATCGAATCGAGAATTGGGACATGCACAACGAACTGATTTGGCAACATCTGGACTCGGCAGGGTGGGAACACGTACGCGTATCTGATGATCACCCTGGGTGGAATGTGTTCGATAGCATTCTTGTCCGACAGCACGAAGGGCAGGTGCTGCGTGGTGGTTACACCCTGGTGACCGATAAGAACTGGCGAACACTGGAGCTGCGACTCATGGTGGAAACTGCGCCCGGTGCCATGGAGGGCATCCATTTGCTGACCGAAGGCGATGGCAAGTGGACTGATGCCAACGAGAATCCGATGCCAGAGCTCGATGGCTGCCTCGATGTTGACATTCAGTGGAGCCCACTCACGAACTCGTTACCGGTCAACCGTCTTCCTCTCGTAGAGGGCACAGCGCAGGAAATTCGAGTGGCCTATGTGTCGCTTCCGGATCTCTCGGTAAAGCCCATCACCCAGCGATATGTTCGCGCGACCGATTCCATCATCAGAATCACATCACCATCTGCGCCAGATGGCACGGAGATTGTGGTAGATGCTGATGGAATCGTGGAGCACTACCCACAACGATTCCTCCGATCCTGGCCCAGGAACAGCTAGATTCTGCGGCTCACACCATAGGCTGATCGCCAATCCTCATTGAATAGCAACTGCAGCGCGCCATCCTTCGCATCCTAATGCGGAGGATGGCGCTGTTGTGTCGACTGTGGTTGAAAAGTACTAGTACCTATCAACCACAGATCTGATTAATTGGGCCTTTCAGAGACCAGCAATTAGGTCCTTTTGGTGCCGTAATGTACCTGTCTACTGGCCTAAGATTTCACCTGGAGTCCAAATGTTGGTTCGCATATCCGTGTGTCCGGAGAAATTGCGGCATTTGGAAAAGGACTCAGTGCAGAGTTCAGGAGGAATGATGAGGCGTTCAAACAGGTTCCAGGTGTTGTTTGCGTTATTTATGGTGTTTTCTATGGTGCAATCTGCATTTGCACAAGATTCAACACCCACGACACCTTCTCCAGGTAATCTCACTATTTCTTTGATGAATGAAGTAGGGACCCCCATCGGCGGTGGCTGCTTCGACATAATCGATGCATCCGGTGCGTACTCATCGTTCTGTGACGATGATGGCGACGGCTATATCGAGCTCACTAATGTTCCGCCAGGAGATGCGACCATCGTGCAGACGGTCGCTCCAGCAGGCTTTAATATCACCAGCTCGCAAGTTGTCTATGTTTTGCCTGACCAGAATGTTGTTGCACACTTCTACAACATTGCGGTCGTCGTAGAGCCTCCGGCCCCGACCGTTGAGCCCACTGTGGAGATTACGGTCGAGCCAACCGTTGCGCCAACCGAAGTTGTGCCGACCGAGGAAGCTGCCACGGAAGAAGTGGCAACCGAAGAGGTCGCTACGGAAGCAGCTGTTACAGAAACTGCGGAGCCGGAAATTGGTGATTCCACACCGGCCGCGGATGGAGTTGCTCGCCCGAGCAACCTCGTCGTTTCGCCGATGGCATACCGCAGCCCTGGTGTTGGCTGCACGACGGCAGTAGCAGAGGGCACCCTGCGAGCGGTCGCATACATCTATTCCGATCAAGGTGATCCTGCTCCAGAGATTTCCTACATCATGATCGACCGGTTCGGCAACGAATCAGAGCCTATCCAGGCCGAAATGACCTGGAATGCCGCGAGTGGCCGGTGGGAACTTACGGGCACATTCGAGGCTGCCACAGTTCTGTTTACCATTGGGGCCGGTGGCGAGTCGTACACGGTAGAAGCCGATTGTGCGGAATTCAATCCAATTGATTCACTTATCCAAACGATGGCTGTCGATTCCTCCGGCAGTCATCTGCCGGATGGCACCCAGATCGATGCCGGCACTCCTTTCGGAGATACCGCCGAATTCGTCAATCTCACCGATCCAGAATTGCAAGCACTCGCTGGCCAGCCGATCATCTACAACCTCTATCTGAACGATGCTTCGTGTTCAGGCACGCCGGTCGAGTCCTACACTGTCACCATTAATGCCGATGGATCCATTCCGCCAACGCCGATGTTTATACCAGGTGATAACGGTGTGTACGACTGGCAGGTTGTTCTTCCAGCAGTGGGAGAGGACTTCAGCGAATCGAAATCCGAGTGTGGTTCCGAAACCGTCATTGTCGGTGAAGTAGAAACCAGTGTCGCTACCACCATGAAGGATGGTGACGGCAATACGATTCCACAGGGATCAACCCTTCCCATCGGTACCTCTGTGTACGACACCGCGGTTCTCAACGGCGCTACGTCGGATGCTGGTGGCACCGTAACCTATGAATTGGTTATGGGAACGTGTGGTGCCACCACCTCTGTGTGGGGACCAGAAGAATTCCCTGTCACTAATGGAACCTTGCCGGATGCACCGGAATTCACACCGACCGAACTCGGCACATATCACTGGGTTGTGTCCTACTCCGGTGACCGCAATAATCAGGCCGATGTAAGCCCGTGTGGCGATGAGACTTTCACCATCGCTCCCGCCCAGCCAACCATCACCACCGCGATGTTCCAGGGCGATGACACACCGATCGGGCATGGCTCGACTGTGCCGCTCGACACCCCCGTCTACGACACCACCACCATCGACGGAGCATATGGCACCCCAACCGGTGAGGTCACATACACGCTCGTTCGCGGAACTTGCGGTAACCCCACAATTATTGACTCAGTAACACTTCCATTGAATCAAGATGGTTCGTTCCCGCATTCCCCAACCTGGGATGCCGATGCGGCCGGTACCTACCACTGGATCGTGGAATACAGCGGTGATGATCTCAACGCGGCTGCAACCAGCGGCTGTGGTGAGGAGACCTTCGTAATTGAGGCGGCTCCAACCGGTGTGGCTACCGGCCCACAGGTTAGCGACGGAGATGGTGGATTCACCGATCTCGCCAACAATGCCTTCCTCCCCAGCCCGGCCGATGTTCGCGATACAGCCACCATCAACGGAATCGAGGAGACCGGCCCGGCTCCAACCGGATCCGTCACCTTCAAGCTGTACGCGGGATCGAGCTGCAGTGGAACTGTCGTTGCTCAGTTCACAGTTCAGTTGAATGAAGACGGCACAGTCCCGCCGACAGCCGAGGTCCCAGATCTTGGTCCGGGTCAGTACAACTGGCAGGCAACATATAGCGGCGATGCCAACTACCAGAGCTCAACTTCCCCTTGCGGTGCGGAGCAGTTCTTCGTGACTCAGGAAGGTGTCGGCGCGTTCATCACCACTCAGGTGAAGGCGGCAAATGGCAACAATGTTCCCGACGGTGGTCGCGTGAACCTTGGATCGACAGCCTACGATACCGCTACGTTCCACGGCGACATCGTTTCGGCTAATGGCACCATGGCCAAGGCCGGTACCGTCACCTATCACGTGTACGCCACTGGTTCTGGTGGAGCCACATGTGAGAATCCGCTCCAGTCCTGGTCGTTCCCGGTTGCCGTTGGTGATGCAGTTCCGCAGATGAGCGCAGCGGATGGTTATCGCTTCCTCAGCGCTGGAACCTTCGATTTCCAGGCGGTCTTTACGCCAACCGATGGTGGACCAACCATCTCCAGCATTTGTGGCACCGAAACCGTGGTCGTGAATCCGGTAACTCCAACCATCACCACCACGATGAACGCCAATGGCACCACGCTGGCTCACAATGGTCGAGTTACCCTGCCAGCCACCGTAGGCGATGGTGTTACCGTCACATACCCGGCTGGTATAGATCTCACTGGCATTCCCGCACCCACGGGTACCCTGACCTATCAGCTCTACAAATCCGCGAGTTGTGAAGGCACACCGGTATTCACCGATGTCCAGACTGTTTCCGATGGCAATTGGCCATCAAGTGCGACTCATCCGCTGAGTGTTGCCGCCGATGCTGGCAAGTACAACTGGGTCGTCACCTTCACCCCGGCTGCTGGTGAGACAACTTACAACCGCTCAGTCAGTGGCTGTAACAAAGAGACCTTCTCTCTTGATGTTCAGCCAGTACTCACCACGGCCATGTTCCAGAGCGAAGATGGTACGGATGCGACCAGCGCGGGACTGCCAGACGATGGAACAGTTACTGTTCTCGATTACGTTCGCGATACCGGCACACTCACCAACTTTGGCCCAAATGCCAAGGGTAGCGTGACCTTTAACCTGCACCAGGGCGGCACCTGCGAAGGCACAATCCTGTTCAGTAACACCATTCAGGTGCAAAACGGACAACTGGTATCTGGCACCGATTGGTTCCAGATCCGCCTTCACGGTGAATACAGCTGGTCTGCGAAGTACTCTGGCGATACCGCCAACGGTGGATTTACCACCGGTGCCGAAAGCGACTGCTTGACTGAGACATTCACTGCAACCGTTGCGGATCCGCCGCCAAGCATGGCTACCGTGATGCGCAATGGCAACAACGTGATTCCGCACCTGCACTACATCTCTCGCCCGGCGAGCGTGAACGACCAGGCTGTCTTCACGAACCTGAGTGATGGCGCCACCGGCACGGTGACGTACGAGCTGTACGATTCCGCAACCTGTGCGGGTACACCGGTGTTCACAAACTCTCAGACTGTCACCAATGGCCTTGCCCCTCGGTCCGCAGATTTTGAAATCCCACTGGTTGGAGACGATGCAGGTCTGATCTACAGCTGGAGAGTGACCTTTACCGGCACTGATAAGGGCGAGCCAGTTTCGCTCGAAAGCAAGTGTGGCGAGGAACAGTTCCGCATTTACGATCAGATTCGCTACACCGCGATCACCGACTGTCGCTACGATGCTGCTACGAACAAGTCCACATACGTCGTGGAACTGCATCCGCAGCCGGTACCAGGTTCTGCTCTTCATCAACCAACGGTGACGATGCAGCCATATGCGCTCGACCTTTCTCCACTTGATCCGATTACCGTTGTGGATCAGTGGACAATTGTCTTCGAGAATCAGGACTGGCGTCGTCTCACCGGTCGTGCAGATTGGGAAAACGGCTCGTGGGTCACATTCAACTTGTCCTGTAACACCAAGCCGTGGAACCCGGAACTCAACACCACCATGTACGCACGCGATGGTGAGGGCGATCCGGTTCTCCTCGAGAACGGTGACACTGTTGGCATTGGAACTACTGTCTTCGATACCACTCAGGTAACTGAGGGGACCAGCACGGTCGTAATCACCGGAACGCTCACGTACCAGCTGTACTCCGATGTCGATTGCGAGGTGCCAGTTGGTGGGCCAGTTATTCGGCAATTGGACAACACACCCTGGAACGCGATGCCGAACTCGAACGACGTTACGTTGAACCAGGCTGGTACCTACTATTGGGTCGTCACTTTCGACCCACCTGCGGGCGTCAGATATCCAGACAATGCTCAGTCGATCAGTCCGTGTGGCGCCGAGTTCTTCCAGGTTGTGCCGAACGACACTTCCATTGACACCGTCATGGAGTACGCCGATGGCGTCGTGATCGATCAGAACGAAGTTGTGCCGATCGATTCGGAAGTGCGTGATACCGCCACCATCACTGGCCTCACCAGCGATGCCACTGGCACCATCAAGTACACGCTCATTCGCGCTGAGA
>JAFAEA010000072.1 GCA_023424355.1 Chloroflexota bacterium
ATGGCTTTGTGTACAGGGTGCAATATTCATGGTCGATCTCGGACAAGCCCCAACCAGTCTGCAAATCGCCACTTGCCCTGTGAATTGGAACAATAACGATCTCGAGAACTGGCGCCCCGTAACACCATTCCCGGCTCTGCTGGATGAAATGAAATCTGCCGGCTACACAGCCACCGAGTTCGATGCCTCATTCGGATCCGATGTCGATGTGGTGACTTCGGCACTCGAATCACGTGGGATGCAGCTCACTGGTAGCTATGAGTGGGTCGATTTTCTGGAAGGCGGAGATGTTGTTGCCTTCTACGACACATTTAGGCCGATGATGCAGTTCCTCTCTCAGATCAATTGTCCAAACCTGATCGTGTCCGATCCGCTTCGCCCTCATCGAATCGCGATGGCTGGTCGTGTTCCGGCGGATGGCTCCGCCTCGCTCGATGACGCATCGGTCCAGCAGATCGCGGCTGGCGTCCACACACTCGCGGGGATTGCTTGCGAGTACGGTCTGCGCGTTCGGTATCACAACCATGTTGGTTCATGGATTGAAGCGCCCCACGAAGTCGATGCGTTACTGCAGCATCTCGACCTTTCGCAGGCAGATCTCTGTTTTGATACCGGCCATTATGCCTATGGTGGCGGGATACCCAGCCATTTCATTGAATCTCACATGGATGCAATCGGCTATTTGCACCTCAAGGATGTCGATACCGATGCGGTGGAAGATGCCCGTACCAGAGAACTCACTTTTCTGGCGGCTCTGCGCGAGATCGTCTTCGCGCCCATAGGCACTGGTACCGCCGATATCCCTGCGATTCTCGGCACCCTGACTTCTGCCGGCTACGGCGGTTGGGTTGTGGTGGAGCAGGACACCTGCGCCGGTGACTCCACCACTGCGGCGCGACAGAATCTGGCATTCATCAATAACTGGTTGAATATGCACTCCAAGGCAGCGAGGTAATCTATGACCACAACGTCTCAAATGGTACGCGAATCCCGATCGGTTCCAGAGTTGGAATCCCTTTCGCGGCAGGCTCGCCGCCTGATCCTGCAATCAGTCCACACCGCCGGCGCCGGGCATATCGGAGGGCCGCTTTCGGTGACGGATATCCTCGTATCGCTCTATTTCACCGAGTTGCGCGTGGATCCAAATGATCCGGGGAACGCTCAGCGGGATCGCATCATCCTGAGCAAGGGGCACTCATCAATCGCCTTGTACACCGTGATGGCATTGCGAGGTTATTTGCCGATTGAGGAACTCGCGACGTTTGATCAGATTGACTCCCGCCTGCAAGGCCACCCGGATGTGACATCGCTGCCCGGGTTGGATGCTTCCACCGGCTCGCTTGGGCATGGGCTCTCAGTCGGACTGGGTATGTCACTTGGTGCTCGCCTCAGTGGCGAGGACTTCCACACGTGGGTAATCCTCGGCGATGGTGAGATCCAGGAAGGACAAATCTGGGAGGCGGCATTCGTCGCCGCCCGTTACAAACTGGCGAATCTCACCGCGATTGTCGATGCCAACGATCTGCCCCAGTTCGGGTGGCCGGATCCTTCGGGTCACACACGCGATATGGCTTACGACGATCCTGCAGCAAAATTCCGGGCATTTGGCTGGAATGTCATCGAGACCGATGGGCATTCCCATTCCGCGCTGCAGCAAGCCTGGCGAGATGCCATGGCGTTCACGGATGGCCCCACCTGCATCATCGCGAAGACGGTGAAAGGAAAGGGCGTTTCTTATATGGAAGGCAACTATCTCTGGCACGCCCAGGTGCCCACTGCTGAAGACCTGGAAACAGCCGCCATCGAGCTCGCCGACCCGGAGGTGGAGTCATGAGTACCAACGAAATAGCCATGCGTGATGCCTGGGGACAAGGGCTCGTGGATCTCGGCGCCATCCATGAAAATCTCGTCGTTCTGGATGGCGATCTTGCCAACTCCACCAAGGCCGATATGTTCCAGGCGGCTTATCCCAATCGATTCTTCGAGATGGGAATAGCCGAGCAGAACATGCTCGGAGTCGCGGCCGGTCTGGCTTCCACCGGTTACGTACCGTGGATCAGCACATTTGCTGCATTCCTCGCCAAACGCGCGTTAGATCAGATTCGTCTGGTGATCGCTCAACCGGGATTGAACGTAAAAATGGCCGGATCATATTCCGGCATTCTCACCGGCAAAACCGGCAAGACCCACCAGTCGGTTGAAGATATTGCCATCTTCCGCGCCATGCCGCATGTGGTGACCATCGCTCCGGCGGACGAGGTCGAATTGCGACAGGCGATGGCGGCGATGATGAACGACGATCGCCCAACATATCTGCGCCTGACCCGGGATCCGAGCCCGACGATCTTCGATGACTCCTACCAATTTCAGATCGGCAAGGCCGTGCTGCTGAGAGATGGTGCCGATATCGGCATCGTCAGTACCGGAGTGCAAACCGTGCGTGCGCTGGCCGCCGCCGATCTGCTGGCAGCGAAGGGGATTAGCGCATCGGTACTCCACGTGCCTACGCTGAAGCCACTTGATACCGAGGCAATTGTCGCCGTCGCGGAGCGAACCAACGCCATCGTAACTGCCGAGGATCACTCGGTCATCGGTGGGCTCGGCAGCGCCGTTGCCGAGACGCTGGCCGAGCATCGGCCGACCAGAATGCGACGCATTGGCCTGCAGGATACCTTTGGCGAATCCGGCCCGAACGACGCAATCTTGCAGAAATACGGATTGACTCCAGAACACATTGTCGAGGCCGTTGCCGACCTCCTTGCCCTTCATGCGGTGAAGACACAATGAATACGAAACCTCGAGTTGCTTTGATTGGGTGCGGGAGAATCGGCCAGGTGCACGCACGCACCCTCGCAATGGTGCGAGATCTTTGTGATTTCGCGATCGTGGCGGATTATGCTCCGGCCGCTGCCGAGCAAACGGCTGCAGCTTTTGGAGTGGCGAAATGGACTGCCGATGGTGCCGCTGCCATCTCAGATCCATCGATTGATGCGGTCATAATTGCTTCATCGACAGATACGCATGCGCCCTACATTGAACTCGCCGCGCAGCACGGAAAAGACATCTTCACCGAGAAACCAATCGCACTCGATCTTGAATCGACGGATCGTGCACTCAATGTGGCCGAAGCCACTGGTGTCCGCCTTCAGGTCGGCTTCCAGCGCCGTTTCGATCCCGGTTATTCCGCGGCCAAATCAGCGATTGAACGAGGTGAGCTGGGGGCGATCGAAATGATCCACGATGTCATGCGCGATCCAACACCGCCGCCCGCATCGTATGTGGCGCAATCCGGTGGGCTTTATCGCGACATGGCCATTCACAACTTCGATTCCGTGCGGTGGTTGATGGGGGAGGAGCCAGTTGAGATCTTCGCCATGGCCAGCGCCCTCGTGAGCGATGATATCCGCGCCGCTCACGATGTCGATACCAGCATCGTTTCGATGAAGTTCGGATCCGGAGCCATTGCCAGTATCGAAAACAGCCGGCGTTCCGGCTTCGGCTATGATGTGCGCACGGAGATCTTTGGTTCGGAAGGCGGCTTGATGGTGGGCGAATCGCGCGATTTGCCGATTCGTCGGTACACATCCGTCGGCGTGATCGAAGATCATCAGTACTTTTTCCTGGAGCGATTCCGCGAGGCCTATCGCCTGGAACTAGTGTCGTTCCTCTCTGCGATTCGCGCCGATCAACCGGTGGCAGTCAATGGTAGCGATGGTAGGGCCGCACTGCGGCTGGCCGTAGCCGCCGAGGAATCGTTGAGAACCGGAGCACCGGTATCGCTACAGAGTACGGAGGTTTCCTATGCCAAATCCTGACGACATGGTCATCAAATCCGCGCAGCCAGAGGGTTCTGGCAACGTGCTGCAGGTGACACCTGAGAGCGCCGGTTGGACGTATGTTGGGCTGACTGTGGAGCAAATCGCTCCCGGCGAAAGCTGGAGCTACACCGCGGAGCAAGACGAGATCTGTATCGTGCCGCTGCGAGGTAGCGCCAGCATTGAGAGCAATCACGGGGAGTTCATCGTATCCCGACCAGGAACAATGTTCGATGGCAAGCCAACCTGCCTGTATCTGCCGGTCGGGAGCAGTTTCACTGCTCATTCCGAAGAGGGGGCCGAATTCGCGGTGACCGCCTCACGAGCGACACGTGAGTTCCCGGCGAAGCTGATCGAGCCGGATGAGATTGACGTGGAAATTCGCGGAGCAGGCAATGCCGCCCGCCAGATCAGCCATATCGTGAAGCCCGAGTTTCCTGCCGATAACCTGCTGGTGGTGGAAGTGTTCACACCTTCGGGAAACTGGAGCAGCTTCCCGCCGCACAAACACGATGTGCAACAGATGCCCCAGGAAGCGATTCTTGAGGAAATTTATTACTACCGCATTCAGCCAAACGATGGCTTCGCTCTGCAGCGGTTGTACTTCGCCGACGGATCTTTTGATCACGCATGGACCATTCACGATGGCGATCTCCTGCTCGTTCCGGAGGGGTATCACGCCTTCGCCGTCGCTCACGGATACACCGGCTACTACCTCAATATTCTGGCTGGTCCGGATTCGGTTCGCACCATGCAACCGGCGGATGATCCCGCATATGCGTGGGTGCGCGGCACCTGGAACGATGATATGAACGCCGGCATGGAATCCTGGAGCGATATCGATGACCGCATCAACGGCGATGCGGGTAAGAGGAAGTAGGCAAATAAATGTCGATTGTTCGGGTTACCGCCGCGCAGGCAATTGTGCGCTATCTGGCCGCGCAGTACACCTCGCGCGATTGTGTGGAGCAGCCACTCTTCGCCGGTATGTTCGGCATTTTCGGGCATGGGAATGTCACCGGTATGGGGCAGGCGTTGGAACAACACCGCGATTTGCTGACGTACTATCGCCCGCAGAACGAGCAGGCAATGGTGCACTCGGCAGTTGCCTACGCCAAGGTAAAGAACCGACTCCAAACCTTCGCCTGTACATCCAGTGTGGGGCCGGGCGCCACGAATATGGTGACCGGTGCGGCATTGGCCACGGTCAATCGGTTGCCGGTGCTCCTTTTGCCAGGAGATATCTTCGCCAACCGTCGGCCGCATCCAGTTCTGCAGCAATTGGAGCAACCTTACTCTCAGGACATTAGTGTCAACGATGCCTTCCGCCCGGTATCACGCTACTTCGATCGCATCTATCGACCGGAGCAGCTGCTTTCCTCTCTGCCGGAAGCCATGCGCGTGCTCACTGACCCCGCCGAGACCGGTGCGGTGACACTGGCCCTGCCGGAGGATGTGCAGACAGAAGCTTTTGATGTGCCAGAAGCCTTCTTCGAGAAGCGCGTCTGGTATGTGCGCCGTCCATTGCCGGACGAAGACGCATTGGCCGAAGCTGCAGCCATGATCGCAGCCGCGAAGAAGCCGATCATCATCAGTGGCGGTGGCGCCATCTATTCGGATGCGAGCGAAAGCCTGCAGGCCTTTGCATCATCTCAATCGATCCCGGTGACCGAAACGCAGGCCGGCAAGGGCATAACCCCCTGGGACGATACCTGGAACGCTGGACCCATCGGCGCCAATGGCGGAACTGCGGCCAACAGGCTCGCTGCCGATGCCGATCTCGTTATCGCAGTTGGCACGAGACTCGGCGACTTCGCGACCTCGTCCAAATCCGCATTCCAGAATCCGGATGTGCAGTTCATCGGTATCAACATCGCCGGTATGGATGCCTACAAAATGGGGGCACTCTCGCTCGTCGGCGATGCCCGAGCAACGCTGGATGCACTGCAGGAGTTGTTACCGACCGGGGCAGGGGAGCGCGAAGAATACGCGAAGGAGGTTGCCTCGCTCAAGCAGGAATGGAACTCACTCGTTGATGAGCAGCGAGCCCCGAATGACCGAAGCGTGATGACGCAGGCGCAAGTGATTGGCATGGTGAATGATGCCGCCGAGGCAGCCGATACTGTGGTCTGTGCCGCTGGCGGCATGCCGGGCGATTTGCTCAAGCTTTGGCGCACCGTCTCTCCCAAGGGATACCACGTTGAGTACGGATTCTCGTGCATGGGGTACGAAATCGCCGGCGGACTCGGAGTAAAAATGGCCTCACCAGATTCCGATGCATTCGTGATGGTTGGCGACGGCTCGTACCTGATGCTGCACACCGAGATTGTCACCGCTGTGCAGGAGAGTCTGAAGCTGATCATCGTGCTGGTGGATAATGGTGGCTTCCAGTGCATTCGCGGTTTGCAGATGTCCTCCGGATCGCCATCGTTCGGCAATGAACTGCGATTCCGGGATCCCGCATCCGGCACACTTTCCGGCGAGTATGTTCCGGTCGATTTCGTGCGCAATGCCGAATCGCTCGGTGCGCGAGCGATTTCTGCCAATAATGCCGAAGATCTGCGTGCCGCGTTGCAGGAGGCGAAGTCTGAAACCCGCACGACGCTTGTGTATGTGCAGGTCGATCCGGATGAACGCGTGCCGAATTACGAAGGTTGGTGGGACGTGCCCATCGCCGAGGTGAGCGAAGAGGAATCGGTGAATTCCACCCGCGCGCAATACGAGAAGGATCTGCAGAAGCAACGCTGGTTTGGATAGCCATCGCCGGAGATGAGAAAGAGGAGCAGGCGAGGTTAGTATTCCCAGCCCGCCTGCCAGTCTCCTTGTTTGCGCCAGTCGTTAGCGATCGCTTCTTCCCAACTCATGCCACGCAGAATGACATCCATTGCGAGTTGCGGTGCCTGATGCGAAACGATGGCAATGTGGTTCCCATCGAACAGGTTTTGCGCGTCGTCCAGAAAGCTGCGAACTCGTTGTTCGACATCCAGATAGCATTCGCCTCCTGGATAGGAAGTTTCGATAAAGTCCTGCTCACGCTCCATCTTGAACGTCGTGGCAAGCGTCCCATCGAAATCGCCGTAGTTGCATTCGCGCAATCGCCAATCGAGGAACACCGGCAGGGTATCGCCGAAGAACAGTTCGGTTGTTTGGCGTGCTCGCTGCAGATCGGAAGAAAACACCGCATCGAAACCCCTCGCCCGGAGATCGGGCGCCAGCAACTCTGCCCGAGCGATACCTTTGTCGGATAGCTCTCCTGGTAGCCAACCGGTGGCGATCCCGGATTCGTTGTCCGTTGTGATGGAGTGGACAAAATAGGTGATCTTCAAGACATACCCTCATTCCAGGTCGATGAACTGCACCGCGATAGTCGTCGCCATTCCGATTGCGACTCCGAGCAGAGTCTCGAGCACCCGGTCCCGGATGATGGTTGAGGCGGAGGTAGGAGATGCCATATTCACCATCAACAGTGCGATGATAGTGATGAAGATCATCGCCGCCGCATAGTTGCGCAGAATAAGCAGTTCGATCACCCCCTGACATACGATGGCGATGACAAGAATCACAATCACCGGAATATCAAGAGCCATGAGTGCCGCCGCGAAGACGACACCGATCACAGTACCGAGGAAACGCTGAACACCTCGCGTGAGGCGCGCATGGATGTTGGCACCAGTGAGAACGGCGATAGCCGCCACCATGGCCCAATACCAGTGATCGTCGAAGAGAACCAGTCCCGCCCAGCCCGATAACAAGGCAGCGATAGTGATGGTGATGGTATTGATCCAGTGATTTTGCTGCAGAGCGGCACTTGGTGATGTCTGAAAGAGCTGCCGAATGGAGATTTGTCGCAAGGCGAGTGTGCCGGTAACCGCGAGCGAGAAGAGCACAGCTCCACCACCCACAAGCAGTACGTGCCAATAGGAGCTCGGTTCTGCCGGGATCATGGCACACGCACCTGCTGAAAACACGGTGAATACGGGGCCGGTTGGCCGCCATCCAAGCCGGAACGAGATCAGTGTCACGAGTCCGGCGATTAAACCTACACCCAGCACCTTGACCCAGTTTGCTGCATCGACAATTGAAAGCGTGGTGCCAGCCAACATCGACAACACGATCGCCAGGCCGGCAGAGGCCTGCATCCGAAAGCGATTGGCGTAGGTGTCGTAGCGGCCGTAGATAGCCGCGAACGCACCGAATGAGGCATACATCGCCAGGTCGCTACGATCGATCATGTACAGCACCAGCAGAGGAATCGCTAACGAGATCGCCGCCCTCGCAGCAACGTAATGGGCATCCTGATGCGGTCCAAAAGCGTAGGAATTTCTCAAGACAGTTCGGGTGGGGGAGTTCGAATCACCGGCTTTTCGAATCACAGTTACTAATCCCCTCCGAATGAGTGTTCGCGAGCGCTGATTGCGCTCGGCGAAAGGGTGCCATTTTGTTACAATCCGCGCATGGCGAAATTGCACTTCAAATATGGTGCCATGAACAGTGGCAAAAGCGACACATTAATCAAAACGGCTTACAACTACGAGGAGCGCGGACTCAGCGTGATCGTGGTGAAGCCGATGATCGATACCAAGGGTGGCGATTTCGTCACTGCGCGTGGAGGTCACACCCGGAAGGTGGATATCCACGCGGCTGAGTCCCTCGATCTGATGTCCGAAATCGCCAAGACACCGGATATCGCGTGTGTGCTCGTGGATGAGGCGCAGTTCCTGGCCGAGAAGCAGATCAGCCAGCTGTACCAGGTGGCGAAAGTCTTCAATATCTCCGTGATCTGCTACGGACTTCGCGCCGATTTCCGCACCGAACTCTTCCCTGGCAGCAAGCGCCTCCTCGAAGTGGCTGACAACATCGAGAAACTCCCCACCATGTGCTTCTGCGGTAGTCAGGCGGAGTTCAATACCCGCAAAGTCAACGGC
>JAFAEA010000283.1 GCA_023424355.1 Chloroflexota bacterium
CGCTGACCGATAGCCACGTAAATGCACTTCACACCGCTATCGCGCTGGTTGATGATGGCGTCGATGGCGACGGTGGTTTTACCGGTCTGGCGGTCACCAAGAATCAGCTGTCGCTGACCACGACCAATAGCGGTCATGGCATCGATAGCCTTGGTGCCGGTCTGTAGCGGGGTATCCACGTCCTGACGCTTAATCACACCCGGAGCGATTCGCTCAATCGGGCGGGTCTTTTCAGTAACAATTGGGCCCTTGCCATCAATCGGCTGGCCGAGGGCGTTCACCACGCGGCCGAGCAGGGCATCGCCTACCGGTACAGAAGCGATGGCGCCGGTTGTGCGCACTTCATCGCCTTCAACAATACCGGTGTACTCACCCATAACGATGACGGAAACGGCATCTTCCTCAAGGTTGAGGACGAGGCCAAAGGTGCCATCCTTGGTGAACTCTACGAGCTCACTCTGCATGGCCTGGCTGAGGCCGTGAACGGTGGCAACACCGTCACCCACGGCAATAACCTGGCCAACATTTGATACGGTGGCCGTATCAGAGAATCCCTGGATCTGCTGCTTGAGCAGATCACTGATTTCGGTCGCGCGTACCGCCATGATCGCTCCGTTCTGCCTCGGCTGCTTCATTGCTTGCCGCATGCCCTGAGGCTCATGCCCGCGCAATTCGCGCTGCGGGCCCACAAAACCGTTCTACTGAACGGCGTTCATCGTCGCCCGCAGGCGACGCAGTTGATTGAGGACACTTCCATCGATGACCTGGTCACCGATGCGCGCCACGATGCCGCCGATGATGTTGGCATCTGTATGCAGGCGCAGCTCAACATCCTTGCCCACGATGCCCTTCAGTCGCTCGCGCACGAGGTTTTCACCGGCATCGTCGAGCGCATCCGCAGTGGTGACATCGACCATAACGATTCCCTTGCTGGCAAGTACTTCCTCTGCGAAGAGGGAAGCAACTTCCGGCATCAGGTTGAGTCGACGTCGTTCGATCATCATGCGGAGCAAGGTGCGAGCTTCGGGTTGGGCATCACCGAGAACCGTTTCTGCGGTCTTCAGCTTCTGCTCCACCTGCACGCTCGGATTGGAGAAGTACGCACGTACTTCATCATCCGAAACAAGCGCGGCCAGCGTGTCCAGATCCCGTTGCCAGGCGTCAAACGTATTCGATTCCTGCGAGATCTCGGTCAGCGCTTGTACATAGCGCTTCGCTGCACTGCTTGCCATGAGTCATCCTTGCGAGCCTGATATTACTCACCAGGCCGTGTGATTCCGTTACTGCTTTACAGGATTCAGGCAGCAATCCTGAATGGAACTACTGCCTGCCCATTACTGCGATACGCTGGCGCCTTCGTTGAGGGTTTCCTCAATGAGCTTGCGCTGATCGTCGGCACTGATTTCCTTACGGAGAATCTTGCCGGCGGCGTTCACAGCGAGATCTGCAACCTCCTGGCGCAGCTGCTGCCGTGCCTGGGCGGTTTCCTGTCGAAGCGTTTCCTGCGCGCGGTTGAGGAACTCATCCGCCTTGGCACCGGCCTCTTCGTTAGCGCGGGCCACAATCTGCTCAGCGTTGCCGCGGGCAGAGTTGAGCACTTCCTGCGCATCGCGACGGGCCTGAGCCATTACTTCCTCATTCTTCGCTGCACTTTCGCGCAGTTCCTGCTGCATGCGCTCGGCTGCCATCAAGCTTTCGCTGATCTTGTCCTGGCGGCTATCCAGCACTTTCACGATCGGTCCGACCGCGAAGCGCCAGAGCAGGTAAATGAAGACGAGGAACGCAATCAACTGGACGGCGAAATTCCATCCATTAATTCCAAGTTCAGCCACGCTCGTCTCCTCCTTCTACTGGTGAGGTTGCGCCGGCACCATGTGTGCCGGCACGCCCACGCCGATGTCTAGAGAACGATCGCGATGATGATTGCGATAACGAACGCATAGATGGCCACGGCTTCCGCGAGAGCGGCACCGATGATCATCGAGGTCTGGATCTGTCCACCAGCCTCCGGGTTGCGTCCGATGGCTTCCATGGCGGCCTTCACGGCCATACCGATACCGAGTGCCGGGCCAAGGCCACCAACACCGATAGCAATTGCGGAACCGATAGCCTTAGCTGCGTCTACGGCCTCTGGGCCAGCTACACCATTAAACACGTTCACGTCCTCCTGTGACGGTGACGGAGGCTAACATCGGCCCCGTCTGAGTCTTGTTGCCGAGGGGTGCGAACGGTACGCTCCCCACTAACCTGAGAAACCTCTCGGTTTCGAACCCAACTACCCGAACCCTTCGGGCAGTGAACTCGCAATGTTTAGTCGCCCGCGACGGCCGGATTACCGGTCTCTGCGTGGGCATGTTCTTCTGCATGCTCTTCGTGATCATCGTGTCCACCAGCCGAAGCCAGGAAGATGTAGATGAGAGTGAGCAGCGCGAATACAAGTGCCTGAATGGTACCGAACAGCGTCTCCAGGCCAAGGAACATGACCGGGAACAATAGCGGTACAACGGCGATCTTTACGGATTCGGCAATGGCATACGCCACACCCAGCAGCACTTCACCAGCGAACACGTTTCCGAAGAGACGGGCGGCAAGCGAGATAATGCGGCTGAATTCTGAAACGACTTCAATCGGGAAGATAATCGGGGCCAGCATCGGCGGCTGCGCCATATGCTTGAGTCGGCCACCCACACCGTGAGCGCGCACACCCATGATCTGTACGGTGATGAAGGTGATGGTGCTGAGCGCCAGGGTCATGTTGAGGTCAGCTGTGGGCGGTCGCATGATCGGCACATGGACTTCGCCACCGTGCCCTTCTTCGGATGCAACATCTTCCACGGCTTCATTGGCCACGGTCTCGTTGCTGTGATCATCGGTAGAGCCGTTGACAGCGGCGGTAGCGATCTGATGCTCTTCGCTCTGCTCACCACCGTGCTCGTTCACCACTTCTTCTTCGCCGTGGGCTTCGCCTTCCTTGGCGACCCAAATGCTACCAACACCCGGCAGAAGACCGGTGAAGTTGGAGAAGATGATGAAGATGAAGAGACCGGATACCAGCGGGAACACGCTACGACCCAGCTTCTTGCCACCAGATGCCTCAACCAGGTTGAGCAACATGCTGATGATCAGCTCGATGGCAGCGCCAAAGCGACCTCCCTTGCGGGGGTCGTTTGTAATCTTGCGGGCTGCAAGGCTGAAGACAATGATAATGAGCGCCATCACGATGACCATCATGAAGAAGCTATTGGTGATCGGCACTGGTCCGATCTTAAAGAGCGTTTCCGCACCAAGCTCGATATGGAGATTCATACTTTCTGAGCGCCTCTCTTCAACACTTCGTTGTGCGTGCTCTCGTGCGAGCGTGCATCATCGTTCTCTGGAAACGTTCGTCTACTTGTTCGGTTTATCGGCTGGCTTGATTTTTGCGGCTTGAAAGTTTGCGGCCCAGAGGACCGTGTTCTCTGTCCTTACTGCTGGCCAGCACCAGTTCGTATAACTGATATCCGGCTGCAACAAGCCCCAAAACCAATCCGATGAGCGACCACAGAGGTGCTGAATCCATTTTGGTATCCAGCCACACACCTCCACCCACCAGCACTGCCAGTGATACTGCTGTGCCGAAGCCCAACGTAACCGCAAGGCCCATGGATTGGAGGTCCTGTCCGGAATCATCCGAACCAGTGGTGTTACTCAACGGCCCTTCCCCACAAGTAACCCACAGCCATCGGCTCTGGTTACTTCTTATGCGCGATTGTAGCAGCAAATGTATTTGTTATCAAAATCACAAGCGGTCTTTTTCAGAAACATCAGGTCAGGATTTTCCGGACACTAGAGCAACACGAAACCTTGCCCGAGTGGATCTGATGGATCGATGAAGAATTGATGCATTCCCGTAACCTGGCCACGCCCGGCGATTTCCGCAATGATGCCTTCTTTGCCATCAATTTCTACTGTTCGGCTGATTCGCCCGGTCATGGTGCTGCCCATGATGCTCTCGCTCACATACGGGTGCCCCACCTGCAAATCACCATCCTCCGCCATACATGCCATCGTGGCGCTCATACCGGTTCCGCACGGTGAGCGGTCGATGAGTCCGTTCAGGTACACGGTCGCGTTGCGATTGGTGGCTTCCTCACTTTCAGCAGCACCGAGGATGACCGTGCCGAAAATGCCACCAAGATCGGGATCGAGCGGGTGCTCCACCTTGATTGCATGCGTCACGGCTTCGCTCACGGCGATACCGGCGGCTTTCAGCGAAGAAGCTCGATTGGTTTGCAACTCCACGCCCAGATCCTCTGCTCTGGCGATGGCATACCAGTTTCCTCCGTACGCCACATCGACCTTGATGGTGCGACCATCGAATTCGATTTCGAGATCCTTGTGCAAACGGAAACTGGGGACATTTCGGAAGCGTACCGATTGCACCCGACCGTTATCCACGCTGGCGCGTGCCTGAATAGGGCCAGCCCAGGTTTCGAAGTTGATGCGCGTCTCAGGCCCGTCTGTCGGCACAGAACCGCTTTCGATGAGGGTGGTTGCCAGGGCGATCATGCCGTGACCGCTCATGGGCTTGTAGCCGCCGGCCGACATGAAGATGACGCCGTAATCGATCTCCGGATCGATGGAAGGCACGAGCAAGGCACCAGTCATACCGGAGTGACCTCGTGGTTCGGCCAAAAGCCAACCGCGCACGTAATCGTATTTGGCTTTCATTTCAGCAATCTGATCACGCAGTGGCGCCGGAGTCAGCCTTGGCGCCCCAAAGGTGATGAGCCGGAGTGGTTGACCGCCCACATGGGAATCGATGCTGCTAAATACTTCTTTCCAACGCATGGTGGTCTCCTGTGCAGGCGCAATGTGCAGAATGTTGGTGAGGAAATGCGAAAGGCGTGGCTACCACCAGCCGTAAGGAATATTGAAGCGTGGATCCAGCAATGGGTATCGGCTTAGCGACAGCATGTGTTTAACCCGGGAAACAAACGTCTCGAACTCTTCGGTCGTCAACAGCGTGCTCAACAAGGATAGTACAGGTTCATTTCTTAGTAACCGCTCCATATCCTGTTTAAGTTCATCACGAATTGGACCATCCGTAAACTGCCACATTGCTGTGCGGAGTTTGGGTTCGGTGTGAAATGTGAGCCCGTGATCAATCCCGAAGATTTTACCGGAATCGCTGACCAGGCAGTGCGTGATCTTGCGATCGGCATTGTTGGTGATGAAATCGAAGAGCACCAATCGCTCGTTTTCGATGGTGTCTGCACCCCAGAACTCCTCCACATCGTCGCGATCGGGTTCGTGTGGCACGAAAATCTGCAGGCTCCCCTCGCCGTACGGGCCATCGCGTAGCACGGTCGGCGGCACGATCTCCCAACCGAGCGCATCGGAAACGATGAAGGATGCGAGTTCCCGATTGTGCAGGGTTCCGAACGGGAAATCGTGAAGCGGACGTTCGCCCGCCTGAGGTTTGTAAATACCCAGATGCTGCACATCGCCATGTTGCAGTGCCACCGCAAAGGTGTGATTACTGCCCCAAGGCACCAGCTCGGCGGCGGTGATTTCGGCATGGGTGAGCAGCTCGAGTGCGGCATCACGATTCAACTCCTGAAGTTGAATCGGTTCGCCGGTCTCCGAGTCCTTGAGTTCCAGTTTGAGCTCAGGCATTTTCACTCCTC